>JAMOAC010000253.1 GCA_023621975.1 Bacillota bacterium
GTACACATCATTAATAAAATTAGAAAATTTTGTTTTGCAATAAGAATAAATTTAACTATTTGAAACAAAAACGCAACCTCCATATTCACTCAAATTCCCTGAATCCCATGGCTTCCCAGCACTTTTTAGTAATAGTGTTCTGTACCGGCAGGCCCTTGCTCTTTTGAAACCTGTGCAGGGCATACTTCAATTCGTCGTCATATATGCCCGACTCCCAGCCTTTAAAGAATCCAAGTTGTTTCAGTCTTCTCTGAATTGCCAGAACGTTGGCACCCCTGTCACCGGGATTAATCTCGGTAAATCCCGTTCCAAAAGGCCCAAAAATACCATTTACTATCACCACGGGAGTGCCATGAGGCACTATATCGAACAACTCTTCTATATCCTTGTTATACATCCTAATGCAGCCGTGGCTTGCAGCCCTGCCAATGGAGCTTTCCTTTGTCGTCCCGTGTATACCGTACGTACCCCATGGAACATTAAGCCCCATCCATCTGCCTCCAAATCCTTCGCCCCAATAATCCTTGCTGATAATTTTCCAGTGCCCCAACGGGGATGGCCAGCCCTTTTTTCCCGTTGCAACAGGATATTGTTTAATACACTTTCCGTCCTGCAACAGGTATAGCGTTTTATCTTCAATCTCTATAAAAATACTGTAGCTGTTCTTTTTTTCAATATCTACTGTATAAGACACCGTTTGAGATTTATCTGTAGCCTGAGACTTATCGGCAGCCTGAAACTTATCGGTATCATTTATTGTAACTCTCAGTGCAGAAAACAAAGCCAGAATAATTAGAATAAAAAAAATTAAGTATATACCTCTTTTCAGAGTAATCCACCCCCACATAAAATATATGTAAAAGCAGGTTATTATAGAAGCGTATATTCCTGGCTTTAGTATATCCTCTATATTTAATGTTTTGTTTTTCATAAAAAGGGTATATAATATTTTCGTTAATATATTTAATTTAATTACGATAATTTCAAATAATTCAGGAGGTAACTATGGCCTCAAAGGTATTGTTCTCATCAGTGAAATATGACAGGTACGATCCGGACGCAACACTTCCCGCAAAATTTGGCAGGTTAATTGATAAGATGAATATGCAGGAAGTTGTAAAGGATAAGCTTACAGTAATAAAAATGCACCTGGGTAGGAACATTGGTTATTCGACTATTCATCCTATTTTTGTAAAAATCCTTGTTGACAAGCTTAAAGGCTATGGAGCAAAAGTATACATAACCGATCAGGATATAAGCGGTTGTAAAAGCAGGGGATATACGGAAGACTATCTTGGCGTTCCGATTGTATATGCGTGTGGAGTTACCGGCAAGTATTATTATGAAAAGCATGTTGATTTTAATACCTTTAAGAATGTTGACATTGCCGGTAATATTCATGATGCCGAAGTAATGATCACACTGTCCCACGTCAAAGGGCATGGTGCATGTGGCTATGGAGGAGCATGTAAAAACATAGCCATGGGCTGCGTAACCGATAGGACAAGGGCCCAGATACACAGCCTGGAAGGCGGTCTTGAATGGAATGAAGAGCTATGTATACACTGTGAGCAATGTATTGTAAACTGCAACCACAATGCAAACAGTTTTGATGAGGAAGGCAAGTACAATATATTTTTCCACCATTGTACATTTTGCCAGCACTGTGCAAAAGTTTGCCCGACGAAAGCTATTAAAGTAACAGACGATAAATATAAGGACTTTCAAACGGGTATGGCTTTATGTACCGAAGAAGTACTTAAAACATTTCAACCCGGGCATGTGTTCTATATAAATTTCCTTGTGAATATAACAGCGCTGTGTGACTGCTGGGGCTTTACAACACCTTCGCTTGTTCCTGATATCGGTATCATGGCTTCAAATGATATAGTAGCCATTGAGAGAGCTTCCATTGACGCAATAAAAGTGGAAAACATCATTATGGACGGTGTTCCGCAGGGAATGGAACTGGGCACCCGTGGACACCTGTTCGAAAGGCTGCATCACAAAAATCCTTTTATCCAACTTGAGGAACTTGAAAGGAGAGGCCTGGGCACACAGAATTATGAAATAGAGGAAGTAAAATGAGATTTTAAAAATAAAAGATATTAATAGAGTTACTGATACTGATAAAGAGTTTTCCAAATGCCAATAGTTTTTGTGTCTTTTTTAGATTTTTTGTTTTTCTAAAAATTTATTTAATTTTCAGAAAATAATAGATTACCATGATATATCCTCGATGAGCTTGTCGGATATCAATTCATGGTACCCGGCAAGCTTCTTTTGTTTAAGTTCCTGAGCAAGTTTTACTGGCCCGGGGTCTTTTAAATTGCCCAGCTGCTTTATTCTCACTGGGTTTGAGATATTTTCGGATAAAGCAGATAAATAATCTTCCGCATATGTCTTATATGGCAATATACCGAAAAGCCAGATATCTTTATTGCCACAGCAGCCGCAATAACCTTATTCTTTTTCGCTTTCTGCCAGTTCCACAATGGCAATGAATATGCAAAAATAATTAACCTACCGTACCGGAAATTTGGACAGCAAATCTTTTAACCATACCGGCACAGTAGGCCCAGGTTACATTTCAATTTTTATCTCAAACCTGTCAAAGTTTATGCCTTCAACGAACTGATCCCTTTCAAAGAACGTTTTGCGATACATGGCAAATTCCGTGGTATTCTTCTTAAGCCACAAAGGCACAGGTATATCCAGCTTCCTGCAAACTTCTATCAGGCTTTCTTCCAACCTATCATGGAATGTACCCTCGCTGTCATCTTTTTCAACATATGTCTGTTTTATAATTTTCGTTCCCTTACTAAGCCTGCCATACAGTTTCAATAAAGTTTCCCCGCTTTCATTCGTTCCTGCGTTGCGGCCCTGCGAGTATACTCCCGCAGGCCACAACACGGTAATCAACGTAAGTTTGTATTGTTTTATTTCATTCTCCTGAGTGGAACAAACTGTCTACACATTCCTTCACTGTACCGTTTTTCTCAAAATCCTTTATCAGCTTGTATTCTATTGAATCCACAAGAGCTTTCCAGCTGGCATCAATAATGTCTGTAGACACACCGATTGTCGTCCAGACATCCTTACCATCGGTAGATTCAATTAATACCCTAACTTTTGCGGCAGTGCCTGAATTGGAATCCAGCACCCTTACTTTAAAGTCCGTAAGCTTCATTTCCTTTATCTGGGGATAGAACCGCTCAAGAGCCTTTCTCAAGGCATTGTCAAGGGCATTTACAGGTCCGTCTCCCTCAGCAGCTGTAATTTCTTCCTGATCTCCAACCTTTATCTTTATCATTGCAGACGAGTTGGTTTCGTACAGTGAAGGCTCATTTACTATAACCTTGAACTCTCCCAGCTCAAAATATTCCGTGTATTTTCCAAGTATCTTCCTTATTTCCAGTTCAAAAGAGCTTTCAGCTCCTTCATACTGGTATCCCTCATATTCCAGTTCCTTAAGCCTTTCAAGTATCTTTTTGGTTACAGGAGAATCCTTTGTAATTGTGCTGTCAACATGGTTTACAAGGTTTAGCACCGCACTTCTGCCTGCAACCTCCGACATGAGGATCTTACGTGAATTTCCAACCAATGTCGGGTCAATATGTTCATATGTCCTGGGATTTTTACCAACTGCGTCCGAATGCATTCCTGCCTTGTGGGCAAAAGCGCTGTTGCCAACATATGGAGCCCTTTCGTCAAGGGTCATGTTTGCAATTTCACTTAAGTAGCGTGCTGCCGAAAACAGGTATTTCATGTTCTCCTCAGGTATGCATTTGTAACCAAGCTTCAACTGGAGGTTTGGTATTACAGTGCACAAATTCGCATTTCCGCAGCGCTCCCCGATACCGTTCATCGTACCCTGTACCTGTACGGCTCCAGCCTGAACAGCCATTATTGTGTTGGCTACAGCCATGCCGCTGTCATTATGGCAATGTATACCTATAATTACAGATGGAAATTCTTCCACTACTTTTTTTGTAACATCATATATCTCTACCGGAAATGAACCTCCTGTGGTTTCACACAGGCAAAGGGAGTCTGCCCCGGCTCTGTATGCAGCCCTGAGGGTTTCCATTGCATATTCGGGATTATCCCTGTATCCCTCGAAAAACAATTCAGCGTCAAAAACAACTTCTTTGCCGTGATCTTTAAAATAACGTACAGTATCATATATCATTGAAAGATTTTCATCAAGGGTTGTCTTAAGGACTTCTGTAACGTGAAAATCCCAGCTCTTTCCAAATATCGCTACGGCGGAAGTACCCGCATTTATCAGAGACCTGATATTGTTATCCTCTTCAACATTGATCCCGGCCCTGCGTGTACTGCCAAATGCTATAATTTTAGCATTTTTCAACTTTATGTTCTTAACCCTTTGAAAAAACTCAAGGTCTTTAGGATTTGAGCCTGGATTTCCCGCCTCTATATAATCTATACCAAGCTTATCAAGTCTTTTTACTATTTTTAACTTGTCTTCAACCGAAAATGAAATACCCTGAGCCTGTGCCCCGTCTCTTAGTGTTGAATCATACATATATATTTTCTTCAACTGGAATCAATCCTCCCCCTGGGATGCCGTCTCAGGTTTTCCGTTAAATATTCCTTCTCCTATTTCATTTATGGCTCTGTTAATGGCATTCAAATATGCCTTTACACTGGACTCAATAATATCCATGCTGACCCCTCTGCCAATAAATGTTTTTCCATTTTTCGACGCTCTTACCGTTACCTCACCAAGTGCATCTTTTCCTTCAGTAACGGCTTTAAGGTTATATGCCTCAAGGGTCATGGAAAAACCAACTGCACGTTCAATAGCATTGAAAGCCGCATCTATTGGGCCGTCGCCTGTTGCTGCTTCAACTATGATTTTGTCATCTTTCTTCAAACTGACCATTGCCGTAGATATCAGTTTATTTCCGCTGCTCACCTGGAAGCTGTCAAGTTCAAACACTTCGCGCACCTTGGATACCTTTTCCTCAATCAATGCCTCAATATCACTGTCTGAAACAACTTTCTTCCTGTCGGCAAGGTGTTTGAACTTTTCAAAAGCGGACTGTATCTCTTCAGGAGAAAGCTCATATCCCAATTCTTTCAGCCTTGCCTCAAAGGCGTGGCGTCCCGACAATTTCCCAAGTACTATCCTGTTTCGCGGAAGGCCGATGGATTCCGGTGTCATTATTTCGTAAGTGCTTCTTTCGGAAAGCACTCCATGCTGATGTATTCCTGACTGATGGGCAAAAGCATTTGCACCCACTATCGCTTTATTGGGCTGTACGTTAATGCCTGTCAGCCTTGTCACAAGTTTGCTGGTCCTGTATATCTGGGTAGTATCAATTTTATGGTCTACATTATAATAGTCTTTCCTTGTGTTGATTCCCATAATAATTTCTTCCATTGATGCATTGCCTGCCCTTTCGCCCAGTCCGTTTATAGTACACTCAAGCTGTACAGCACCATTTTCCATGGCTGCAAGTGTGTTTGCAACGGCAAGGCCAAGGTCATTATGGCAATGAACACTTATGTCAACCTTATCAATATTGCTTACATTTTCCCTTATGCCTTTGATAAAATTCCCAAATTCTCTTGGAGTGGCATATCCTACAGTGTCAGGAATATTTACGACCGTTGCGCCGGCTTTGATAACCTCCTCAATGACACGATAAAGGAATTCTGCCCTTGTTCTGGTCGCGTCTTCAGCCGAAAACTCCACATCATCACAATATTTCTTGGCGTATTTCACCATTGCAACGGCTCTTTCCAGGACTTCTTCCTCCGTCATCTTAAGCTTATACTTAAGGTGAATGTCCGATGTTGCAATAAAAGTGTGCAATCTGGGGCTTTCAGCATGCTTTATTGCTTCCCACGCCCTGTCTATATCCTTTTCAACAGCCCTGCACAGGCTTGCTACTTTGACGCCTTTCACATTTTCTGCAATTGCTTTAACCGCTTCAAAGTCACCCGGCGATGCAATAGCAAACCCTGCTTCAATAACATCAACCCCCAGCTTTACCAGCTGCTTGGCAATTTCAAGTTTTTCCCTTACATTGAGATTCACGCCGGGTGTCTGTTCTCCATCTCTCAGTGTTGTATCGAAAATTTTTATATATCGTGCCATTTTATACCTCCTTTACTTCATAACTAAACAAACAATCAAATCACGAACTAAAATATTTTCAACAATATCATTTCTTGTAAATTTCTCTGTCTTTATCAATCTCATATTCGTAAATACTACCAGGGGCCGTCACTTGGGACAGCTCCATCATTGGGGAAAGTTCTCAACTTTTCATGCTACCAGGGGTCATTGTCGGGGACGCTTTTCCGCTTATGCCGTCGGAGACACTTCTCCATTTATGCCGTCGGTGACGTCGGGGACGTTTCTTCACTTTTCTATGGAGACAGTTCGCCGCTTTTGATCGTTAGAGGCAGTCCCAAATATTTCAGAAATGTTGTCCCATAGTGTCCAGAAGAACCGTCCCCTTGGCCCACCTTGGCCCATTGCTTGGCCCTCGCCTTGGCCCCTTGGCCGGCCTTTTGGTTTCATGCTTTGTGCCAGAAGAACCGTCCCCTTGGTTTACCCTTGGTTCTATTTCAACCAGCTCATCATCTTTCTGAGTTCAGCGCCCACTTTCTCAAGCTGGTGCTCTGCCTCTCTCCTTCTCATGGCAAGGAAATTAGCCCTGCCTCCTGCCTTATTTTCAGCTATCCACTTGGAAGCAAATTCACCATTTTGTATCTCCTCAAGGATCTTTTTCATTTCCTTTCTTGTCTCTTCAGTTATAATTCTTTTTCCGGTAATATAATCACCGTATTCGGCCGTATCACTGACTGAATACCTCATCAAGCTGAAACCGCCCTGATTTATGAGGTCAATAATGAGCTTCATTTCGTGTATGCATTCAAAGTACGCAATTTCCGGCTGATAACCGGCATTTACAAGTGTTTCAAACCCTGCTTTCATTAACTCGGTGACACCGCCACAAAGTACTGCCTGTTCCCCGAACAAATCCGTTTCCGTTTCTTCTTTGAATGTTGTTTCGAGTATGCCAGCCCTTCCTGCACCTATGGCTGCCGCATAAGCAAGTGCATAATCCTTTGCTTTTCCTGATGCATCCTGGTAAACTGCAATAAGCGATGGAACTCCCTTTCCTTCCTTGAACTGGCTTCTGACGGTGTGACCCGGTCCTTTAGGCGCAACCATTACCACATCCACAAACTTTGGTGGAACAATCTGGTTGTAGTGAATATTAAATCCATGGGCAAACATAAGCACGTCGCCTTCTTTTAAGTTGGGCTTGATGCTTTGCTCATAAACCTCAGGCTGGATCTGGTCGGGTATGAGAATCATTATGATATCTGCTACTTTTGCAGCCTCCTCGGTATCAAGCACCTTCAGTCCATCCTTCTCTGCCTGCTGCCTTTTGGACGAAGACGGGTAAAGGCCAACGACGACATCCATGCCACTGTCGGCCAGGTTCTGTGCATGCGCATGTCCCTGGCTTCCATAACCTATTATCGCAATTTTTTTCCCTTTAAGCAGTCCTAAATCGCAATCACTATCATAATACATCTTTGCCATTAAATACCACTCCTTGTTATATTCTAATTTTTTTATTTTCCATTTTCTTCGGTAGCTAAGTTCCTGTTACCCCTTTCCAGGGCAATAATACCCGTTCTGGCAATTTCCTTTATCCCAAAGGATTTCAACATATCCTCAAGAGCTGCAACCTTGTCTTGAGTTCCCGTAATTTCAATGGTGAGCGTATTTTTGGATATATCTATCACATTAGCCCTGAAAACTTCGGCTATTTGCAGTATTTCTCCTCTGGTTGTAGCGTTGGCATTGACTTTTATCAGGGCAAGTTCCCTGCTTACTGATTCATTATCATTCAGCTTCTTTATCTTTATCACATCCACAAGTTTGTTGAGCTGCTTGCTGACCTGTTCAACTATATATTCATCTCCGTCCACGACAATGGTCATTCGGGACACTGTCGGATCCTCCGTAACTCCTACGGCAAGGCTGTCTATGTTAAAACCTCTCCTGCTGAAAAGTCCTGCAACCCTTGATAAAACGCCTGCATGATTTTCCACCAAAACGGATAATGTATGCTTTGCCATCCTTCTTTCCCACCTTTCCATTAATTTTTATTTGTTATTGTCCTATTATCCCTTCAGTAAGACCTTTTCAGACAAGCTCTCTATTTAAAATATATGCCTTCGTCCAAATATTCTCTTTTGCCCTATTGCCCTGTCCTGGCAGTCTTTTACTTTCACAATGTCTGTTCTTCAGGGTCTACAACACAGTCAAGCAAATACGGTTCATCATTGGACAACATCCTCTCAATGCTCTCCTTTACCTGCGCATTGTTTTCCACGCGTTCGCCTTTAAATCCATAAGCAGCAAAGAGGCTGACAAAGTCAGGGTTATTTTCAAGGAATACATGCGAATAACGCCCGCAATACTTTTTCCTCTGAAGTTCGCAAACAAAATATCATAATCACTATATATGCCATTGGTAAATTCTGTTATATTTCCCGGAACGGCTTGTGGTTTGGCCGGGATTTGTGTTACAGCAATGGTCCCTGCAACCGCTG
>JAMOAC010000472.1 GCA_023621975.1 Bacillota bacterium
TCAGGGGAGACTTTTTGTATCACATACTCTCCGGAGGATTGATGCTTGCAGCATTTTTCATGGCTACGGACTACACCACTTCTCCTGTAACCCGTAAAGGCAAAATAATCATGGGCGTGGGCTGTGGTATTATTACGTCGATAATAAGGCTTTATACCAATTATCCTGAAGGAGTGTCATTTGCAATTCTCCTGATGAATGTTATGGTGCCTCTTATTGACAGATATACCATACCAAGAAGCTTCGGAGGTGAAAGGAAAGTTGCGTGATATATTAAAAACGGCTATTTCCCTTTTTGTAATATGCATGGTGGTTGCAGCCGCTCTGGGATTCACGTATACCGGAACAAAGGATGTTATTGATGAACGTGCAAGGCTCGATGAGGACGCTGCCAGGAAGGAAGTCCTGAGTGCAGCTGAAACATTTGAAGCTGACGAAAAGCTTGCCGGAATATTGGAAAACAAACCGGAGCTTAACATGGTGAAAGAAGCCTATAAAGGCCTGAAGGGAGATACAGTCGTGGGCTACGTTCTCACCTCTGTAAGCAAGGGCTATGGCGGAGATATAAAATTAATAGTCGGAATTGATAACAATAAAACAATAACGGGTATTAAAATAGTGGAACACAGCGAGACACCGGGGCTTGGAGCCAAAGCTGAAAGGCCCGAATTCCTTTCACAGTTTGTGAACATTGCCCCGAAAGAACCGTTGAAAGTAGTAAAGGGTAATAAAACAAAGGATGAAGAAATTGATGCCATAAGCAGTGCTACAATAACTTCAAAGGCTGTTACAAGTGCGGTTCAGGCAGCAGTGGATGTGGCATTGGAGCTTATGAATGAAGGGGGGAGTTCCAGGTGAAGGCATTGAAGACATTTACAAACGGCTTGTTAAAAGAGAACCCGACTTTCAGGCTTGTACTGGGAACATGTCCCACACTTGCCATAACTACAATGGCGATAAACGGGCTTGGTATGGGACTTGCGACTACAGCGGTGCTGGTCGGATCAAATGCCGTTATAGCACTTACCAGAAAGCTTATTCCGGATAAGGTGAGAATACCTGCCTTTATTACAATAATAGCAGGATTTGTTACAATAGTGCAATTTTTGCTTAAAGCCTATTTACCGGCTCTTAACGCGACGCTTGGAATATATATTCCCCTTATCGTTGTAAACTGTATTATACTGGCAAGAGCTGAAATGTTCGCCTGCAAGAATACCGTATTTCTTTCCATTCTTGACGGCCTGGGCATGGGAATAGGTTTTACCTGTGCACTTGTAATTATGGGTTCTATTAGGGAACTGATTGGAAACGGGACAATATTCGGAGTTACAGTTACGGCAAACCTCTTTGACCCGGTAATATTGATGATACTGCCGCCGGGAGGATTTTTGACATTCGGTGTCCTGATAGGGCTGTTAAATAAGTTTACAAGCGTGAAGATAAGGAAGACGGGCTGCCAGGGATGCAATATCAAATGCGGAGTCTCTTCTTGCGGCGCCTCTTCTTCAAATAAGGAGGTAGGTGCGTGATGAGAGAGCTATTGACACTGATGCTGGGTGCCATTCTGGTTGAAAACTTTGTGCTTGCCAAGTTCCTTGGAATATGCCCGTTCCTGGGTGTATCGAAGAAGCTGGATACCGCCCTTGGCATGAGCGGAGCGGTTATATTTGTTATGACGGTGGCGTCGGCATTTACGTGGGCCGTAAATAATTTTATACTGGTCAGGTACGGTCTTGAATACCTCCAGACGATTGCTTTCATACTTGTTATTGCGGCGCTTGTGCAGTTTATTGAGACGGTATTGAAAAAGCTGGCACCATCCCTTTATAAGGCTCTGGGCATATACCTGCCGCTTATTACCACAAACTGTGCGGTACTTGGTGTAGCTCTCCTCAATGTACAAAGAAATTATAATTTTGGAGAGTCAGTATTGTACAGTTTTGGCGCAGGATTGGGATTTATGCTTGCGCTGGTCCTGTTTGCAGGTGTAAGGGAACGCCTTGAGACCTGTGATATACCTGAATCCCTTAAAGGAATGCCTATAACTCTTATTGCAGCATCCCTTGTATCTCTTGCGTTTTTTGGATTCCAAGGATTGTTCTAGAAGGATGGGAAAGGAGCAGTTAAGGATACTATGCAGATTTTATTACCTGTTTTGATAATAGGGGGCCTTGGCCTGATATTCGGGTTTGGACTCGCCTATGCTTCAAAAAAGTTTGAAGTGAAAGTTGATGAGAGAGTTTCACAGGTGCGTGAGGCCTTACCCGGCGCAAACTGCGCAGGATGCGGATACACCGGGTGTGATGCCTTTGCCGAAGCGGTTGTGGCAGGTAAGGCGGAAGTGAACGGCTGCCCTGTAGGCGGAGCTAAAGTGGCTGAAGAAATCGCCAGGATAATGGGCAAGCCCGTAGGAAATTTCGAGGCACGGGTGGCAAGGGTAATGTGTGGCGGAAGCCATGACAAGTGCAGAAGCAAGTACACATACTCGGGAATAGAGGATTGTGCTGCGGCTGCCGCTCTTTATGGCGGGCCCTCGGCATGCACGTACGGATGTGTAGGCATGGGCAACTGTGTGAGGGCGTGCGCCTTCGACGCAATAGTAATTGAAGATGGGCTTGCAAAAGTTATTGCAACCAAGTGTACAGGATGTACAAAATGCGTTGCTGCGTGTCCAAAGGGAATTATAGAAATGGTGCCCATTACCAGTGAATATACCGTAAGGTGCAGCAGCCTGGACAGCGGAAAGGTTGTAAGGCAGAATTGTGATGTGGGATGTATCGGATGCGGAAGATGCGCGAAGGTTTGCCAATACAATGCAATAAAAATTGAGAACATGCTGGCCAGGATAGATCCTGAATTATGCCAGAATTGCGGCGAGTGTGCCAAAGTGTGCCCGACAAAGGCAATAGAGATATTCCTCTGCGGTACACTGGAGAGGGAAAGCGTAGCGGTATAAGTGTGAGCGGAATAAGTGCCAGCCGGTATAGGTGCCGGCGATATAAGCGCATATGCAGAAAACATATTGAAGTAAGAAAACATATTGAAGTATATGAATAAATGAAGGATGTATATTTTTTTATTAATATACATCCATTTTTAGTATTTTATTGATTTAATAACAAGCAGCATTGTATAATTAATGTAATCGGTTCTGTTTCAGGTAAGGGGGATTGGTGGATTTGTCCATTATTGATGTTATAAAGTTCGATGGCATACGCAACCGTGACTGGCTTGTTTATCGCTATCCGGGAGACAGCTTCGTTTTCGGTACGCAGCTCATTGTAGGAGAGGGTCAGGTAGCTGTTTTTGTCAAGGGAGGACGGGCTCTGGATTACTTTACTGCCGGTACTTATACGCTCAACGCGCAGAATATTCCGATTCTGCAGTCTTTAATCAACATTCCTTTTGGCAGAAGAACCCCTTTTACCGCAGAAGTATTTTTTATAAATAAGACAGCAAGGTTGGATATTCTATGGGGAACCAATGACCCTATAAGCCTGATTGACCCTAAGTATGCTGTCAGATTGAGAGTTCGCGCCTTCGGGCAATTTGGAATAAGGATTTCTGATTACCGTGTATTCTTGACAGAACTCATAGGAGCCGTGGGCGATGATCAGGTTGTTAAATATAACCTTGTCATCAATTACTTTAAGGGTGTTGTCGTAACAAAAGCAAAATCCATTATTGCAGATATTATTATAAATAAAAAGATATCTGTGCTTGAAATAGCCCCAAGGCTGGAAGAAATATCTGAAATATTGAAAGTAAGCATTTCTCACGAATTTGAACGTTTTGGAATAGAAGTGGTTAATTTCTTCCTGTCATCCATTAATTTTCCGGATGAAGATTTTGAAGCAATTAATAAAATACTTGGTGAGAAAGCTGCGTTTGACATTATCGGAGATAACCGCTACAGTGTCAAGCGTTCATTTGACGTTATGGAAGCTGCGGCGGCAAACGAGGGAGGAGGCAATTTGGCTGCAGCCGGTATTGGACTTGGCGTTGGAGCCGGTGCAGGCCTGGCGGTCGGAAATACTTTTGCCAACGCTGCAAGAAATGTTGTGACTTCTCCTGCCAGGAAACTGTTGCAATGCAGGAAGTGCGGAGAAATGAATGAGGAAGGGGACAAATTCTGTTCCAATTGTGGGGAAAAACTTGTTGTTGCTAAGATAAATTGTTATTCCTGCAATGCATTGATTGATGAAAACGTAAAGTTCTGTCCCAACTGCGGCAGCCCAATGGCCAGGAAAATTTGCCCGGGCTGTAAAAAAGAAAATCCCGCCGGAACGAAATTCTGCACCGAGTGCGGAAGCAGATTGGAGGGTTAATGATGTCCAAGGTATTGAAGCTTGCCGGTTGCCTGATATTTGACATTGCGGTTATAATGGCGTTTTTCGAAGCCTTTTCCTTTTTTACATTGCTCAATCCGATGAAATCGGTTCTTGCGCTGTTGTTTTTACTGGTAAGTCTTGCAGCCATTAATGGAGCGGTTATTTTTCCGGGCATGCTCTATAAAAGGATAGGCATAGCTTATTCGGCATCAATTATTACAGTGTCAATATTATATGCAGTACTGTCCGGAGTTCTTACCGCTTTTTTGATTGCAGGAAGTACTGTTTGGTATATATTCTGGCAGTTGATTTTACTGGCTGCCTTTATCGGCATGCTGTCGGTAATTGCGTTGTTTTCAAAACGCGGACTGGATGATGCCACGAGAAATGAAAGAGAACAGGTTGAAAGCAGTTCTGTCAGGGCCAGGCTGCTGGAAATTGAGGCTGATCTGAATGCAAAAAAAGACCTTGACGGGATGACGGATGTTATTAATTCCTTCAGGATTTTAAAAGAGCGTATAAATGCTTCGACTCCGTTCGGCAGAATTGCCGGAAATGAGGCAGTTGCAGAAATTGAGGATAAGATAAAATTCGGTTTGTTGCAATTACAGTCAAGGATCAGGTCAGAAAACTTTAGTGAAGACAGTTTGAAAGATATTCTTAAATTGATTGAGGACATACGCAGGCTTGTTATAAACAGGGAAGCAATGAATGTTAGATAAATAACTGTTAAGTTTTTGAGATAAATATAGTGAGTTTTATTATAACATGGGGGGAAGTTTATGAGTACAAGAAACTGTCCGTCATGTGGGGCACCATTAGGATTGGATGCAACAGAATGCAGGTATTGTGGGGAAAATATAGCTGTTGCTCAGCCGCAGTATCAGGCTCCTCAGCCACCGCCACAGTACGCACAGCCTCAAGCACCGCAGTATGGGCAGCCCCAATATACGCAGGTGCCACAGTATGGGCAACCCCAGGCGCCGCAGTATACGCAGCCGCAATATGCACAGCCACAGGCTCCGCAATATATGCAGCAGCAAACGCCACCCGCATATACCCAGAACGCTTATACTTCAACAAAGAGCAAGGTAGTTGCAGGTTTGCTCGGGATTTTTCTTGGAGGTTTAGGCATACACAAGTTTTATTTGGGAAAAACGGGACAGGGTATATTGTACCTGCTTTTCTGCTGGACCGGTATCCCCGGCATAATTGGTTTTATCGAGGGGATTATTTATTTGGTGTCATCGGATGAGAAGTTCTATACCAAGTATGTCAGGAAATAGCCGGCGCATGCATATAATGCGGCTTTATGAATGCATATGAAAGCGTATGAAAACATATTACGTGCATATAGGTAATAGCAGCTTGTAATAACGGGTATTTTGCATAAAAAAGCGTGCTGTGTGAATCATGCGAAGGCATATTGTGGAAAAGCATATTATGTAAAAACATGTTATGTAAAAAACATGCTGTGTAAAAAGCATTCTGAGTAAATGTGTAAAATAAAACGGGCGGTACGGGTTTTTCCGTATCGCTTTTTAGTGAATTAATACGGTTGAAAATTGTGGTTGAAAGGATTCAGGCATACATGGATTTGATCGAACAGGTAAGGCTTTTTCCTTCAAGCCCCGGTGTATATATAATGAAGGATTCACTGGGGAATGTCATATATGTAGGCAAGGCTAAAAAACTAAAAAACAGGGTATTGCAATACTTTTATCACAGGAGGGACAGGGATCCAAAAATAAATGCCCTGGTTGGCAATATTCATTCCATTGAATACATTCTTACGGATACAGAACTGGAGGCATTTCTGACAGAATGCAGGCTGATAAAGGAAATTAAACCCAGGTACAACAGCCAGATGAAAAACGACGGCAGTTATGCATATATAAGGATTGATATTAATGAAAAGTACCCCGGGATATCTGTTGTTACCAATAAGGATGAAGCAAGTGAGGATGGAACGGGTGCGCTTTTTTTCGGCCCGTACCCGAGCCGGAGCAATGTTGAAAGGGCGGTGTCCTTCCTGAAGGAGTTTTTTTTAATAAGGAAGTGCAGTGATGCGTTTTTCAGGAGTTCGTCGGGATGCCTGAACTACAGCCTGGGTACGTGCATGGGGGCTTGCAGGGGGGACACTGATTATGAAGCATACAGGAAGTGTATTGATAATGTAGTGCTGTTCCTGGAAGGAAAGGACAACTCAATCATTGAATCCTTAATGAGAAGGATAAATTTGGCCTCCGACAGCCTGGAATTTGAAAAAGCTGCAAAGTACAGGGACTATTTGAGAGCCCTGAAGCATATTTTGAATAAGCAAAGCCTGATTCGGTCGTCGTCAAAAAGAAGGAACATCGTAGCTATTGAGGCAATAGACAGGTGCAGGTACAAGGTGTTTTTCTTTAAGGGCAACAGGCTTATAAGCTGTGAGCCGTTTTCTACTGCAAATTTCGACAGGGCAAGTGCCGTACGACATTTTTATAACCTGATTATGGACAATTTTAAGAATAAAAATATTGACATTGGTGAAGCTTTAACCCGGCAGGAAATTGACGAAGCCCAGATAATACATTCATACCTTAAAAAGAGGAAGAGTGATATTTTAAGCTTCAGGATACCCGCCAGCCGGCTTGCCGGTGACAATCCGGAATTGAAAGCAGAGATAGACAGGATAATTGAAATGATATATGATAAGAATAAGACAGGGGACGGTTCTTCTGACATGGTATAAAATGTGCAGTGCTGCAGAATAAGGATTGAAACTTTCCTTAAGTATCTGCACCACCAAGGCAATCCAGAAATGGGACTGCCTTATTCCACTGGAACAAGGATTGAAACTCTTGGTAGTTTAAGGCAGCGTTTTCTCTTGCCTTTGAAGTGAAGCACCAGTTCCAACAAAACAAGGATTAAAACCTGATAAAAAACTTTTTGGACTTTTTGTCAAAATAGAATTTGAAGTATCAAATCCAGTAGAATAAGGATTGAAACTATTCTAAACTTGCATTTCTAATGCTGATTACCTTACTGAAATGACCATTCCACCAAAACAAGGATTGAAACACCTGGTAGTTGAGGTCAGCATTTTCACGTGCTTTAAGAAGTTGAAGTACCAATTCCATTAAAACAAGTGCTGAAATATTGCTAATGCTTCCATTTACTTGACAATGTCCTGTTGATATTATTGAAATTCATAGAAAAATATGGTAAGTTAATAATACTGGAAACAGTATTAAGTGAATCTTTTAATAAAAATACTTTTGTTATTAGAAAATTATTGAGAAAATTCAGTGCGATGACCTCGAAGCATTGAAATAACTGCGTTTGAAGGTGATGTTGGTGAAAGAAAAAAGTGCGTTTGAGCTCATTTTTAGCTGTTTTTTTGCAAAAAATATCCCCAAAAAAGCCGGTCAAAAAAAGAGTAAAATCCAGATAAATAGGGCGTTTCAGGGAAAATAGCTGTTGAAGTGCACGATCCAGTAAAACAAGGATTGAAACATGGCGCAAAACTCGTATACTTCGTCTGTCCGGTCGCGTTGAAGTGCACGATCCAGTAAAACAAGGATTGAAACTCGCATTCCTAATGGAAATACAATAATTTGTATAATGTTGAAGTGCACGATCCAGTAAAACAAGGATTGAAACTATTATCAATATTAATTATAACTCATTATGCTTAATTGTTGAAGTGCACGATCCAGTAAAACAAGGATTGAAACTTTGCGTCCCTAACCCAAAATACGCCTTTTTCAAACTGTTGAAGTGCACGATCCAGTAAAACAAGGATTGAAACTATACGTTTCCAGGGAGCATTGGAAGGGATAGACAGTTGAAGTGCACGATCCAGTAAAACAAGGATTGAAACGGTAATAAATTATATGCATTAGCTAATCATAAAATTGTTGAAGTGCACGATCCAGTAAAACAAGGATTGAAACCAGATAACGGAGGATGGGGGACGGTAAGCACTACAAGTTGAAGTGCACGATCCAGTAAAACAAGGATTGAAACTAATTAGTCTAGTTTTTTAATGCAAAAGCTGTTATTGTTGAAGTGCACGATCCAGTAAAACAAGGATTGAAACGTTTGGGCTTGGAAAGCACTTCATACACCGCGTTTTGTTGAAGTGCACGATCCAGTAAAACAAGGATTGAAACCCAAAGTATCAATTGTAATTCTTAGCCTTGTATAAGTGTTGAAGTGCACGATCCAGTAAAACAAGGATTGAAACTGCATCCTGGGAAGTTGAAAAAG
>JAMOAC010000056.1 GCA_023621975.1 Bacillota bacterium
GAAAAGAGCCAGATGTATGTAACCCTGGCAGGTACAAAGGAAAAAATCGTAATGATAGAAGCAGGCGCAAACGAAGTTCCAGAAGATATAATGCTTAATGCAATTAAGTACGGCCACGAGGAAATAAAAAAGATTGTTGAATTTATTGAAGGGATTGTCAGGGAAGTAGGCAAACCCAAATTTGAGTATCAATCATTCCAGGTTCCTGATGAAATTTACAACGCCGTTTCGGAATATGCGTATGATAAAATGAGACAGGCTGTACTGGCAGTTGATAAAATGGAAAGGGATAAAGCCGTTGCAAAGCTTACTGAGGAAATCCAGCAGCATTTTGCAGAAATTTATCCTGAAATGCAGACAACCATTTCAGAAGCAATATACAAGCTCGAGAGAAAGGTTGTCAGGGAATATATTCTTGAAGAAGGAAGGCGTGTAGACGGCAGAAGGCTTGATGAAATAAGGCCTTTGTCAGCAGAGGTTGGAATTCTTCCCAGAACGCACGGTTCCGCGCTTTTCCAGAGGGGACAAACCCAAATTATAACTACGGTAACACTCGGTGCCCTGGGCGATGTCCAGATGCTTGACGGTGTTGACCTTGAAGAAGAAAAACGCTACATGCACCATTATAACTTCCCCGGCTACAGCGTAGGCGAGGCAAAGACTTCCAGAGGGCCCGGAAGGAGAGAAATAGGGCATGGAGCACTTGCAGAAAGGGCACTTGAACCTGTTATCCCCAGCGAGAAGGAATTCCCGTATGCAATCAGGCTGGTTTCCGAGGTAATGATGTCAAATGGTTCCACTTCCCAGGGAAGTGTCTGTGGAAGTACTTTGGCATTAATGGATGCAGGTGTACCGATTAAAAGTCCTGTTGCGGGAATATCTGCAGGGCTTGTGGTGGACGAAAATAATCCTGACAGATTTGTTACTTTCCTTGACATACAGGGAATAGAGGACTTTTTCGGAGATATGGACTTTAAAGTGGCAGGAACCAAAAAAGGAATAACTGCCATACAGGTTGATATAAAGATTGACGGCCTTACTGAGGAAATTATAAGGCAGGCATTTGAACTTACCAGGAAAGGGCGCATACAGATTCTGGATGAAGTTATTCTCAAGACAATTCCTGAACCAAGGAAGCAGCTTTCAAAATATGCTCCCAAGATAATGTCCACTTTGATAGATCCGGAGAAAATCAGGGATATCATAGGACCTGGCGGTAAGATAATAAACAAGATAATAGCAGAAACGGGTGTAAAAATCGATATTGAAGATGACGGAAGGATATATGTCGCTGCTACCGACACTGAATCAGGCGTGCGGGCACTGCAGATTATTGAAGGCATAGCAAAAGATGTGCAGCCCGGGCAGATTTATATAGGCAAAGTATTGAGAATAACGCCGTTTGGTGCTTTCGTTGAATTTTTACCCGGAAAGGAAGGCCTTGTACACATCTCAAAACTTGACAAGAAGAGAGTGGAAAGGGTTGAAGACGTTGTAAATGTAGGCGATGAAATATTGGTCAAGGTCATTGAGATTGACAAGCAGGGCAGAATTAACCTGTCCCGAAAGGATGCAATGAACGATAAAAATGCAGAAAAGTATGTACATCATACACATAGAAAAAGTTCTGGAGGATACTGATGTATCGAAAATATACGCTGGATAACGGCATAAGACTGGTGTGTGAAAAGATTCCGTATGTACGGTCGGTATCTGTAGGTGTATGGATTGGAACGGGTTCGAGAAATGAAAACCAAAAGAACAACGGTATCTCACATTTTATTGAGCACATGATGTTTAAAGGCACTGAAAAAAGGACAGCAAAGGAAATTGCCGAAATCATAGACAATGTAGGAGGACAAATTAATGCTTTTACAGGCAAGGAGTGCACATGCTATTATACCAAGACGCTTGATGAGCATCTGGAACTGGCAATAGAACTCCTTGCCGACATGCTGCTCAATTCAAAATTTGATGAAAGCGACATATTAACAGAGAAAAATGTAATATCCGAAGAAATAAGCATGTATGAAGATTCGCCTGAAGAGCTTGTACAGGACATACTTTCGGGAACGGTGTGGGATGGGAACCCCCTTGGATATCCCATACTCGGTACCTTTGAATCCCTCTCGAATATTGACAGAAAAATGATCAGGGATTATATTTCGGAAAACTATACTCCTGACAATTGTGTAATTGCCGTAGCAGGCAGTTTTGATGATGACCATCTCCTGAGGACTGTGGAAAAATACTTTGGAGGCTGGGTTCCGGGTAAGAACAGGAAAAGGGATTATGAGAGGGTTGAATTCATTAGTAACGTAAAGATGAAAGAAAAGGATACCGAGCAAGTACACATATGCCTTGGATTTCACGGAATTGAGCATGGGAATGATTTAATTTATTCCCTCCTTGCTGTTAACAATATACTTGGTGGAGGTATGAGTTCCAGGCTATTTCAGAAAATTCGCGAGGAAAAGGGGCTTGTTTATTCAATATATTCATACCCTTCATCATATAAGAATACCGGGCTTTTTACCATTTATGCCGGAATGAAGCCCAAGTATATGGATGAAGTCTTATCCCTGATAGTAGGAGAGATTGAGCTGCTTAAAAGGGAAGGCATGAGCCCGGACGATCTGGAAAAATCGAAGGAGCAGCTGAAGGGCAGCTATATACTCGGACTGGAGAGTACAAGCAGCAGAATGAGCAGTATTGGAAAATCTGAATTGCTTTTGGGATACACAAATACTCCCGAGGAAATTTTAGACAAAATGGAAAAAGTTGATGTTGACAGCGTCAGTGAAGTTATAAATAAGGTTTTTGACTTGAACAATGTCGGATTTTCCGCTGTTGGAAACGTAGATAAGAATTTTGACCTTATAAAAACATTAAAGCTAAGCCGTATAAATCAATAGAATTATTATTATACATAACATGAAAATAGTTCCCCGACGGGGGAGCTTTTTTTTTGTCAACTGTTCTGTACAAGCACTAATAGTATCTAATACACATAAGATATAGTAAATCTACGTAAGAGGCTGACAATAATGGAGGGATTGCCGATGAATCACAGAAAGTATACGGTTATCGGAGGCGACCTGCGTAATGTAAAGCTGGCCGAATTGCTGGCTGACGATGGTAATACTGTTAACATATACGGATTTAACAATGCAGGTTTTGAACTTAAGATCAAGGAAAGTGAAGACCTGGTATTGGCAATCGATGAATCTGACGTAATAATCGGGCCACTGCCTTGTTCCAACGATGACGAAACACTTAATGCACCTTTTCATGCTGAAGTAATATACATAAATGAAATATTCAAAACCATGAATAAAAATCAATTGTTTATTGCAGGAAGAATAAGTGATAAAATAAAGCATCTTGCTGAGATATACGACGTATATTCCATAGATATACTTAAAAGAGAAGAAATGGCAGTACTGAATGCGATTCCAACCGCTGAAGGAGCAATTCAGATTGCAATGGAGGAAATGCCCATAACGCTTCATGGCAGCAATGTACTGGTGCTGGGCTATGGAAGAACAGGGAAAATGCTGTCAAGGGCGCTGAGTGCATTGGGATCAAATGTATTTGTGGAGGCAAGAAAGTATTCGGATTTGGCATGGATCAAGAGTTATGGCTATAAACCTGTACATTTAAACGAGATAGAAAATTACCTGGAACAGATGGATGTCATATTCAACACCATTCCAAGTGTTATCCTGGATGTAAACAAACTTAAAAAAATACGCAGGGACTGCCTTGTTATCGATCTGGCTTCAAAACCCGGAGGAATAGATTTTGAAAGCGCAAAAAACCTGGGAATAAAAGTTATATGGGCACTTTCCCTGCCGGGTAAGGTGGCACCGGTAACTGCAGCTAAATTTATTAAAGAAACAATATATAATATCGTTAATGAGTTGGGGGTATAAAAATGCAGTTAAACGGCTTGAAAATTGGATTTGCACTGACAGGCTCCTTCTGCACCTTTGATAAAGTTATCCCCTGTATAAAAAAGATTGTTGAAGAGGGAGCGGATGTATATCCGATTATATCGGAAACAGTGGATAAACTTGATACAAGGTTTGGCAAGGCAGATGATTTGAAACTGAAACTTGAGAATATAACAGGCAAGAGGCCGATATCAACAATAGTTGAAGCAGAGCCCATCGGGCCCAAGAAATTTCTTGATGTGCTCGTAGTTGCACCTTGTACCGGAAACACCCTGGGAAAGATAGCAAATGCCATTACCGATACATCAGTAACAATGGCCGTAAAAGCACAGTTGAGAAACCAGAGGCCGGTAGTTATAGGCATATCTACAAATGACGGACTCAGTAACAATGCCAAGAACCTGGGGTTATTGTTAAATATGAAGAACATATATTTTGTACCTTTTGGGCAAGATGACCCGGTGAAAAAATGCAATTCACTGGTAGCCAAATACGATCTGCTGATACCGACAATTCAGGCAGCACTTGAAGGGAGACAGATTCAGCCGTTGCTTGTATAATGTGACAGGGGACGGTTCCTTGTCACCATAGGGATTTGTAACAGTGGACGATTTCATGTCATGTTTGGAGCATGTCATGGAATTGTCCTTTATTATTTTTTCAGGCATTTTTAGCACTCTGTTACATTGTTACCTGTTACATTTTTGCATTGAGCTGATATTGTGTTTTAAAGCAAAAATTAACATTTTGATATTGACAATCATTATCAATTAGCATATAATGATAATGTAATCGGTCGGAGGTGATTTAAATGCCTTTAACAATGCTTGGTTCAGGGGAAAATGCAGTTATCACCGGTTGCAGGGCAAAGGACAGGACAATGAAGTTCCTTGAGGGGCTAGGCCTTGTACCGGGAACGCAAATTTGTGTGGTTTCTGAAAATAACGGAAACATAATCCTCAGTGTCAGAGGTTCAAGAATAGCAATTAACAGGGGAATAGCGCAGTTGCTTATGGTTGAAGGTTGCGGGAGGTAATAGGAAGTGGAAAGGACATTAAGAGAGCTAAAGAGTGGTGAAAGAGGTAAAATAGTCAAGGTTAAGGGCGACGGAAGTATAAAAAGGCGTCTTATGGATATGGGAGTAACCCGAGGTGTTGAAGTGCTTGTCAGAAAAGTAGCTCCTCTGGGCGATCCTATCGAGGTTAACATACGGGGTTATGAACTTACTCTGAGAAAATCCGAAGCTGAGAATATAATAGTATCCTGATCGCCATTCATCATTTTGAGCAGTGATCCTGGCATGCAGCCAGGACGGTTATGACATGTGCTAAGGCGTTATGATGTGCAGTTAAAAGGAATGACATACAGGTAAAATTATGGCTATGATATGCAGAAAAAATTATATATTTAAAGCGAAGCAAAAGCAATTATTTTTTCATAATATAATGATAATGATTATCAAAATCAATTAATAATTGCTAATTTATAAATGCCAGTTAATAATTTCCATATTATATTTGCCAAATTCGATTTAGGGGGGATAAAATGCCATATACATTTGCTCTGGTAGGTAATCCAAATTGCGGAAAAACGACCATGTTCAATGAGATTACAGGCAGTACGCAATACGTGGGAAATTGGCCGGGAGTAACAGTTGAGAAGAAAGAAGGAAGGGCAAAAAAGTTCAGGGAAAATATAAAAATTGTTGACCTTCCGGGTATCTATTCACTTTCTCCGTATTCGCTGGAAGAGATAATTGCCAGGGATTATATAATTGAAGAAAAACCTGATGTGGTAATCAATATAGTAGATGCATCTAACATTGAACGAAACCTTTACCTCACCATGCAGCTGAAGGAGCTTGGCGTTCCGGTTGTTGTAGCACTTAACATGATGGATGTTGTGACTTCAAGGGGTGACACCATAGACATCAAGAAGCTTGAGGATTTTTTGGGCATGCCTGTTGTGCCAACATCAGCAAGTAAGGGAACCGGTGTTCGCGAGGTTGTGGAAAAGGCACTGGAAACAGCTAAAACATTACCGGCCCAAAAGGAAAAGCAGACTGAAGTGGTTTATGATGATTCTGTTAATAAGAGCCTGGATATGATTGAAGAACTTATTGGAAATGCGGCCTCCGGAAAAGGGTATAATCCGAGATGGGCTGCATTGAAGCTGCTTGAAGGCGATGAAAAAGTAATCGAAAAACTCGAACTGGATGAATCCTTGATGTCCAGGATTGCATCTTTGCGTGAGCAGCTTGAAAATAAACTCGATAATGACATGGAAACCGTTATAGCGGATGCCAGATACCAGTACATTTCAAAAATTGTATCCAAGACGGTTAAAAAGAAACATGCAGGAGGAGAGCTTACCGTTTCGGACAAGATTGATAAGGTTGTGACAAATCGCATACTTGCCATACCAATTTTCCTGGCAATTATGTTTGTTATTTTCCGGGTTACTTTCGGAAGCGTAGGTACTTATGCTGTAGACTTTGTTGATGGTTTCATCAATGAGACACTGTCAGAAGCAGTTGAAAAGTGGCTTTTGGCTGCAGGCGGTGCAGATTGGCTTGTTGAGTTGGTGGTAGGCGGAATTATCGGAGGACTTGGCAGTGTATTGGCTTTTATTCCCCAGATAATATTGCTGTTCTTTTTCTTATCAATACTTGAAGACAGCGGTTACATGGCAAGGGCTGCCTTCGTGATGGACAGAATGCTTAGAAAACTTGGACTGAGCGGAAAATCATTCATACCCATGCTTATGGGGTTTGGATGTACCGTACCGGCAGCAATGGCTGCAAGGACACTGGAAAATGAAAAAGACAGGAAATTGACCATTATACTTACCCCCTTTATGTCATGCGGTGCAAGGCTTCCGGTTTATGCGCTGTTTGCTGCGGCCTTTTTCTTTAAAAACCAGACTGTCGTCATATTTTCAATTTACCTGCTTGGCATTGTAGTAGCAATACTTTCCGGAATACTGCTGAAAAATACCTTGTTCAAAGGTGAGGTTGCACCATTTGTCATGGAACTTCCTCCATACAGGATTCCTACTTTAAAAGGCCTTGCAATCCACATGTGGGACAGGATAAAAGGCTTTCTGAAAAAAGCGGGTACCATAATATTTGCAGCTTCAGTGCTTATTTGGTTCTGCCAGTCATTCAGCATATCATTCAGGATGGTTGACGACCCATCGGACAGCATATTTGGAACAATAGGAAAAGCGATTGCGCCTGTTTTCTCCCCACTGGGCTTTGGAGACTGGAAGTCTGCCATGGCGCTGCTGACCGGACTTCTGGCCAAGGAAGTTGTGGTGTCAACACTTGGAATACTTAACGGGGTCGGAGAAGAAGCGGCAAGCATCACAACAGCCATTCAGTCATATTTTACGCCGCTCAAAGCGTATTCATTCATGGTATTCGTCCTGCTGTACACTCCATGTGTTGCAGCTTTTGCAGCTATAAAGAGGGAACTGAATTCATGGAAACTGGCACTTTTTTCAGCAGGATACCAGATGGGAGTTGCATGGATTGCAGCGTTCCTGGTATATCAGGTTGGAAGGTTCCTGGGATTTGCCTAGATACTGAATAACGGAGGAGATAATCATGATTAACTGGATACTTGGCGGTCTTATAACAGCAACTGTATTGTTTTTGATTGTAAGGTTTATAAGAAAGACGGCAAAAGGTGAGAGTACCTGCTGTTCCGGCTGTGAAGGATGCAGTTTCAACTGCAGCAGCAGGGATACGGCATCTAGATAAATATCATGCCAATGTTTGGGCAGAGTTGTTCAGACATTGGCTGTTTCTTTTATGTGATAAACTTTTATCTCGTGTAAATAAAAATTACTGGACTAATTATGGGAAAGCATGTATTATAAAGTATTATTAAAGCTGTGTAATGTTGTATAAAGTGTATTGGTTCAGTATAATAAAAATATATTAAACATAAATATAAATTTATAATAACGATGATGTATGTAACATTTGGCTTTCATGGCACTAATTGCAACATGATATAAATATTATATAAATATTTCATATGTCATTTTTTGTTTATTAGTATTCAATTAGATTTTGATTATCATTTTATTTTTAGGAGAATGTTAATGTTTATAAGGAAATACAAGTTCAAATTTTATTTGAATGCAAGGCACTTTATAAATATTAATCACAGGCAGTGCAATATTCACCCTCATACATGGGAGATAGTTGTATATATCAGCAAATACGGGGACAGCCTTACACAGTTTACTGAAGTAGAAAACAGCATTCAAAAGTATCTGCTGAAATATGAGGGTGAGCTGCTTAATTCTGTTCCTCCCTTTGATTCCGTTGATCCATCCATGGAAAACATAGGTGATGCAATATTCCTTGGGATTTTCCCGTTGACGCAGAATTTCGGATGTTACCTTGAAAAGCTTGAGATAAGCGAAAATCCTACAAGAACGTATATTGTGTCTCTTGAGAATGCATGCCTTAATACGGCACAAAATGAACTGAACAGAATGAACAGAATGTTTCAAAGATGGGAATTTGACGGGAGCGGCAACGTAAAACCTGTTCATCCACTCAATGGAAAATCCGGCATAACAGAAAATGGGCAATCCGGCAGGGCTT
>JAMOAC010000221.1 GCA_023621975.1 Bacillota bacterium
TGGTCCAAGAGTTCGGGGACATACCAGATAGATATCAGGTACAGTGCAGGTGCTGCCGATGCACAAAGATCAATATATGTAAACGGTAAACATGTTTCGGATTTGTCTATGCCAAAGACTGCCAACTGGGATACCTGGGGCGTTGTTTCATTAAACGTGTCACTGAATGCGGGAAAGAACACTATAAAGATAGCTTATGATCCAGGCGACTATACCGGGATTAATGTTGACGGACTTGTATTGCATCAATAAGGCAAAAAACAGTATTTGTACAGGGATGGGGGTAACGCGCTCCCGTCCCTTCCAATTGAAAACCAAAATAAAGGAGGTTAAGTTTGTATGAACTGCTGGAGGATACTTAAGACAAAAATTATATCATTTATCATAGTCATAGCTATTGTATTCAGCATGACTTTTACATTCAGCAGTACTCCGGTGAATGCTTATGTCGGTTCCCTGGGCAATGTGATATATGCTTCAGCCGGTACCGATACATTGACGCTGACGGTGGACAATGGCAGCGAGCCAGGAGATGATATTCTGGAGTTTAAGGTATTGAAAGATAACATCATAAGGGTCAACTACAGGCCAAATGGCGTAACGCCAAGCAATGATACCCCGATGATCGACCCGAATAAAACATGGGGAACCGTCGGTGCTACAATCGACGCAAGTGGAAATCCCATACTTATAATAACAAACAGTATGAGAATTGAAATATCAAAATATCCTTGCAGAACCACCATAAAAAAGGCTGACGGGACAACGCTGCTGTGGGAGCCTGATACACCTACCGGTGGCGTATTTCATGACGGCATAAGATTCAAGCACGATACATCACATAATATATATGGAA
This sequence comes from Bacillota bacterium, assembly GCA_023621975.1. The sequence continues at coordinate 857 of JAMOAC010000221.1, forward strand.
TCAGAGGATATAACTGTTTTGAAGGCCAAGGAGATTTATTGCGAAATGACAGCAATCATCCTGCCCATGCAGGAGAGCAGGGTGATGCAGGTGGTCCGTTCATATGGAGTACGGCAGGATACGGCGTGCTTGTTGACGCAGACGGCGGGTATCCGTATACCAACAGTACAGACGGGAAGCTTGAATTCTATTATGGCGGAACGCCTGAGGAAGGCCGCAGGTATACCAAGACAGACGTTGAATACTTTGTAATAGTCGGCGATGTTGAGGATATAATGAGCGGATTTGCCGAAATTACAGGCAAATCGCCCATGCTGCCCAAGTGGTCAATGGGTTTTTCCAATTTTGAATGGGATTGCAATGAAAGTGAAGTCCTCAGTATTATAGACACCTACAGGGCAAAAAACATTCCTATCGACGCCTATGGTTTTGATTATGACTGGAAGCGGTATGGCGAGAACAACTATGGAGAATTTACATGGAATACCAACAATTTCCCCAGCGCTTCAAGCACGTTGCTGAAGAATATCATGGATGCAAAGGGAATAAAAATGATTGGCATAACCAAACCGAGGATAGTTACTGTTGACTTCAGCGGCAGCAGGACGGTTCAGTATTATGACGCCAACAATAATGGGTACTGGTATCCCGGACATTACGAATATACGGATTATTTTATACCCGTTACGGTAAGAAGTATTGACCCTTATAACCAGGACTGCAGGGAATGGTTGTGGGAACATTCGAAGGACGCATTTGACAAAGGCATAGTAGGCTGGTGGAATGACGAAACCGACAAGGTATCGTCACACGGAACTGTTTACTGGTTTGGGAATTTTATGACGACCCATATGTCACAGGCTTTGTATGAAGGGCAAAGAAGCTATTCAACAAGGAGGGTGTGGCAGACCGCAAGAACCTTCTATCCGGGTGCGCAAAGGTATGCTACTACCCTTTGGTCAGGCGATATAGCCGTTCAATATTATAAAAACCAGATTGTTAGCTGGGCTTCAGGCTTAAAGGAACAGCGGGCTGTAATGCTTTCGTCTATAAACCTGGGCCAGCCTAAATGGGGAATGGATGGCGGAGGGTTCAACCAGAACGATGGCACTATTTATAACCCCACGCCGCAGCTTTATGCTAGATGGATACAATTTGGAGCATTAACCCCTGTATTCAGGGTCCATGGTAACAGGTTCCATCAGCGCCAGCCATGGCATTACGGCATGACCGCCGAAGAAGTGGCAAAACATGCAATTCATCTGAGATACTCACTTATTCCGTATATTTATTCGTATGAAAGACAAGCCTATGAAACGGGAATAGGTCTTGTAAAGCCCTTATTGTTTGATTACCCAACAGACAACAATGTAAAGAATTATACTGATGCCTGGATGTTTGGGGACTGGCTGCTGGCGGCGCCTGTGGTGGATGAAAACCAAACTGTTAAGGAAATTTATCTGCCTGCAGGCACGTGGATTGATTACTTCAGGGGAATTACCTACAGCGGCGGACAGACCATCAAGTACCCTGTAGATGCCGAAACCTGGACGGACATTCCGCTGTTCATAAAGAAAGGGGCTATCATTCCTTCACAGAAGGTACTTGACTATATAGGGCAGGAAAACATAACAACGGTATTTGTCGATGTGTTCCCTGATACCGTGCAGACAAGCTTTTGCTACTACGATGACCATGGCGACAATTATGACTATGAAAACGGGGTATATTTCAAACAGGTAATTACCGCACAGGACAATGGGGCAAACGGCATTAAAGTCAACATAGGCGGAAAGAGCGGGAGCTATAAGCCTTCACTCCAGTATTATATTGTAATGATACACGGCAGGGCCGGAGCGAATGTAACCATAAACGGTTCAAACGCTGCCAGCTATGCTGACCTCAATGCATTAAAGGCTGCAGCGGGAGAAGGCTGGGCAAAGGGCAGAGACATATATGGTGATGTAACCTATGTTAAGGTGGCGGCAGGAAGTACAAGCGCCAAATCAATAGTAGTTACAGGAACCAGCACAGTAACGGATACGTTTTTCAAATATGAAGCGGAAGAAGCTTCGCTTTCCGGTGAAACAACAGCTACCAAAGCTTCAGTAAACAATAACCATGCCGGTTACTCAGGTTCAGGTTTCGTAGATGGATTCCATAATGCGGGAGCGGCTGCAACCTTCTATGTTAAGGTTAAGACCGGAGGAGATTACAATGTATCATTAAGGTATGCAAATGCTACAGGCTCCGCAAAAACCTTGAGCATATTTGTAAACGGCAAGAGAGTAAAGCAGACGACACTGCCGAATCTTCCAGACTGGGATACCTGGTCCATCAAGACTGAGACTCTCCCGCTTACCGCAGGAAACAATATAATAACCTATAAGTACTACAGCGATGCAGGTGATACAGGAAACGTAAACCTTGACTACATTACTGTGCCCTTTTCAGCAGAGGTGCAGAAATATGAAGCTGAAAGCGCAGAATTGTCTGGCGGAGCAGGCGTGAACAGGGACCATTACTTCTACAGCGGTTCGGCATTTGCAGACGGAATGACTGCTGTCGGAGCGGAAGTCAAGTTCAGGGTATATGTTCCTACAGCAGGAAACTACAAGGTAACCATGAGATATGCAAATGCGACAGGTTCAACAAAGACAGTGAGCACATACGTAAATGGTACAGATGTGGCAACTGCCAGCCTTTCCAATCTCACCGATTGGAATACATGGGGCAACTATGAGCAGACATTGTTACTCAATGCCGGGGAGAACACAATTGCTTACAGGTACGATTCCGGAGACAGCGGAAACATAAATATTGACAGAATACTTGTGTCAACAACTACGCCGGGCACTCCGGAATCTGAGAAAAATTATCTTGACAATTCAGGGTTCGACAGGCCTTACGGCTATAGCAGCAACTGGACCGAGTGGCATCCTTATGGACAGAGTTTGGCTTACGGCATAGATGCCGGAAACACCATGAATCCTCCGGATTCAGCGTGGACAGGGGATATGAGAGCCTACTTCTGGTCTCCTTCAGCATACAAGCAGAGCATACACCAGCAGGTTTCAGTTCCAAACGGTACTTACAGATTTGAAGCATGGGTGAGGTTGAAAAATGTTACTCCCTATATCGCGAGAGCCGAAATATCAAATTACGGCGGTGACAGAATAGATATAAACATTTCAAATGACGGAGTGTGGAAATATATCTGCTATAACAACATTAACGTGACAACGGGTGTTGTTGATATTGGATTCTATGTTGATTCACCGGGTGCAACCATACTTCACATTGATGATGTCAGATTGGTGAAACAATAAAAGACAGGTCCAGCAATAATGGGTATTTTCAAAAATGGGGGGTGCTGCTTAGCATCCCTCTTTTTTGATGAGCTATTTTTAATAAATGCGTCCGGCAAAGTTGTATTGCACCTTCCAGTGGCGTTTGAAATACACCTTCCAGTTCTGCTTCCTGGAGCTGTCAAAGCCGGAATATAATTGACCCAGTGGGTCAAAATAATTCCTGCGTTGACACTATTAAATGCCGATACTAAATAAAGTTACTTGAAAACTGATGCCTGACGAAGGGAATGATGGCTTTCTTTCTGAACAGGTTAATATTAAATAATGTTATTTCTGATTACAGAATATGTTATAATTTATTCAAAATACTTGGAAAAACGATATAGATAGGAGAATGGCAAGTGTCGAAAGCTAAAACGGTTTTTGTATGCCAGGAATGCGGATATGAGTCCAGCGGATGGCTTGGCAAATGTCCTGCCTGCAATCAGTGGAATACATTTGTCGAGGAGGTCCTTGAGGCCAAATCCGGCAGTAAGGAAAAGCCTGCCTCCAATGTTAAGGCTGTAAGTTTAACGGATATTAATGTTGATAAGGAAGAACGAAGCTCTACAGGCATAAGAGAGCTTGACAGGGTACTCGGCGGGGGAATAGTGGACGGGTCCCTTATCCTGGTAGGTGGAGATCCCGGTATTGGGAAGTCAACGCTTCTGCTGCAGGTTTGCGAAAAGGTAAAAACCGGTCGGAAAATTCTTTATGCCTCGGGGGAAGAATCGATAAAACAAATTAAAATGAGGGCGGACAGGCTTGGAGTAAACAGGCCGGATATACTTATGCTGTCCGAGACAAATTTCTCAGTAATCGAAAGGATTATAAATGCCGAGAAGCCGGGACTCGTGATTATAGATTCCATCCAGACGGTTTACAGTGACCAGCTTTCCTCGGCACCCGGCAGTGTAAGCCAGGTAAGGGAAGTTACAGGAGCGCTTATGAGGATAGCAAAGACTCTTGGCATTTCCATAATAATTGTGGGACATGTTACCAAGGAGGGTGCAATTGCAGGCCCCAGGGTACTTGAACATATGGTTGATACGGTACTGTATTTTGAGGGAGAGAGGCATCTGAGCTATAGAATATTGAGATCCGTAAAAAACAGGTTTGGTTCGACCAATGAGATAGGAATATTTGAAATGAGCGATACAGGTCTTATTGAGGTGGACAACCCTTCAGAAATAATGCTTTCAGGCAGAACAGAAAGCGTGCCCGGTTCAGCCGTTGTATGCAGCCTGGAAGGTACAAGGCCAATGCTGATAGAGGTACAGGCACTTGTCTGCGAGACGAAATTCGGAATGCCGAGGAGAATGGCAACCGGCGTGGACTATAACCGCATAACGCTTCTTATGGCAGTTCTTGAAAAGCGTGTTGGCCTGCAGCTTTATAATTATGATGCCTATGTAAACGTGGTGGGAGGAATTAAGGTTGACGAGCCTGCATGCGATCTTGGGATTATAGCAGCTATTGCTTCCAGCTTTAAGAATGTACCTGTAATGGAAAGTACGGTAATGATAGGAGAAGTAGGCCTCACAGGTGAAGTAAGGGCTGTCAGCCAGATTGACAAAAGAGTTTCTGAAGCCAGGCGGATAGGGTTTAAAAATTGTATTGTACCTGCAGGAAATATAAGCCTTCTTAAGCGCATAAAAGGAACGGGAAGTGATATCAATATTATGGCTGTCGGAAATGTTCAGGAAGCCCTTGAACTGATTACCTAAGGCCGTTACTTAAGTACACAGGGCTGCGTACCTAATCACCTGATAACATGCTTAATCACCAAAGAAATGCACTTAATCACCTAAGGCTGTACTTGCCAAGAAGCTGGATTCTGTCCAGTTCTTTTAACAATATATCATATATGTTCAGGTCCAGAGTGTTGCAGATGGAAGCAAGATAGAACAGGTTTCGCCCGATTTCCTTTTCAATAATATCCTTGCAGTTGTCACACAGCTTGCCTTCCAGGTGGGTATCGAGAGCATTGTGCACTTCATCGAATTCATCGCCCTCATTGAATGCCTGCTTTTTAGCGTTGATTTTTATGCAGCCGCAATGCGTTACAGCTTTTACAATCGAGCGGTTCACTCTTGCATTTGAATCCTGAAATTTGGTAAGTGAATCAATAATGCTCTTGTTTCTTACAAGCATATCCATTACGGTATACTGAAATTCATCAAGCACTATGTCCTTCACAACTACTCACTCCTTAGGTGTAAAATATTCATATCCGTACATTCCTATCATTTTCATTATAAGTGTTCTGACAAGTCATTGTCAATTATGGTATTTACTAGTGAGCAGAATTCAATTTTTGCTCACGGATATTGTATTTACTTTGTCAATTAACTTGACTTAAAATATTACTAATGATAAAATTAAAATTTTTGACATAAATTGATATTTGTAGTATAATAAATAAATCAGCAATAATTTAGATTTTATTTAAAAAGCAGGTTATTTATTCGTTATTAGGACTATGCTACGATATGTTGAACTGCTTCGTTGGTGTCAATCTCCGTTACGAATTTGTCAGGATTCGGTTTAACGTCTGTTCTATTAGCTTTTAGCCTGCGAAGTTTTCAAGGAAGGACAAGGGTTCTATTTCGTGTAGACGCGTACATCTTGCCGGTATTGGAGGAATTATAATGTTTAACGTTGGAGATAAGATTGTATATCCGATGCACGGAGCAGGTGTTATTGAATCGATAGAAGAGAAGGAAATTCTCGGTCAGAAGCAGAATTATTATATAGTAAGGATGCCTTTTGGGGACATGAAGGTTATGATTCCTATAAACAGTGTGAATGAAATAGGGATAAGGGAAGTAATTGACAGCAAGGATGTGGATAAGGTAATCAGCATTCTCAGGAATGAGGACAAAAGCCAGGTGAGTAACTGGAACAAGCGTTACAGGGAAAATATGTCCAGAATAAAGAGCGGTGATATTTTTGAGGTGGCAGATGTAGTGAGAATGCTTATGATAAGAGACAAGGAGAAAGGCCTTTCCACCGGCGAGAGAAAAATGCTGAACAGTGCCAAACAGATTCTCATAAGCGAGCTTGTACTGGCTAAAGGAATGGATAAGGATGAAATTGAAAATATAATAGATAATTATTTTGCCGATTAAAAAATTTTTATGGGGGAGTAACAAGCCGTGTTAAACAACGTGATTAAAATCTCATTTGCCACTGTGGGGGCAATTACAGGCTACACCCTGACCAGAACGGTTATAATTACTCAATTTTCCGATGTGTTCACAGAATTCCGGATTATAATTTACATAGTCGTCTCTCTGCTGGCTGCGCTTTTATTCTACACTACCGGGAACAAAATGATTGATATAGTGCTTGACACATTGAACAAAATAGAAACGTACATTCAAAAAATGACCCTGTATGAGCTGCTGATAGACTCTGCAGGTTTAATAGTAGGGCTTATTGTAGCAAATCTTGTTGTAATTCCTGTTACAAAAGTAGACATTATAGGGGTTCCTCTTTCCATTATCATCAACATCCTTTTCGGAGCAATCGGTCTGGCTATTGCAGCCAATAAAAAAGACGAATTTCCTTTTGACCATTTTAAGAGGAGAAATACAATGCCTAAAAACAATAAAAGCGCTTACGGCCCTAAAATATTGGATACAAGCGCAGTTATTGACGGCAGGATAGCTGATATATACAGAAGCGGCTTTATTGAAGGGGAAATAATTATACCGAGTTTTGTCCTGGAAGAATTAAGGCATATTGCCGATTCTGCAGATCCGATTAAGAGAAACAGGGGAAGGCGCGGGCTTGATGTGCTGAATACATTGCAGAAGGAACTGAACTGCCCGGTAAGGATCGAAAACATTGAAATTTCCCCTAATTCGGAAGTTGACAGCAAGCTGTTGAAAACTGCTGAAAAATTTGGAGGAAAAGTTATTACGGTTGATTATAATTTGAACAAGGTGGCAAGTCTGCAAGGAGTTCCGGTGCTGAACGTCAATGAACTTGCCAATGCAGTAAAGCCTATTGCCCTTCCGGGTGAGGATATGACGGTACAGGTTGTAAAGGACGGCAAGGAGAACGGGCAGGGGATTGGCTATCTGGATGACGGAACAATGATTGTTATTGACGGAGGAAGAAAGCACATCGGTGAGAATGTTAGCGTGACGGTTACCAGTGTGCTTCAGACCGCTGCCGGTAGAATGATATTTGCAAAGCCTAAATCCGCTTAATTTTGAGGTGAATTGTCTATGCAAGTGTGTGCCGTAATAGCTGCCGGTGGCCAGGG
>JAMOAC010000432.1 GCA_023621975.1 Bacillota bacterium
ATCAATGTAGCTGAATTGGCCTCGGCTGCAAATTTGAGCACGAGCTATTTTCACAGGGTATTCAAGATGTTGACCGGAATGAGTCCCGTACAATATTTGATCAATGTAAGACTGGACAAGGCAAAAAAGCTTCTTACCAGGACTGAGCTTGGAATTAAGGAAATCTGTTATGAATGCGGCATGGAAGATCCAAGCTATTTCTGTAAAATATTCAAGCAGAAGACAGGCCTTACGCCACTGGAATTCAGGGAGCTCAATACACTCAGGCTTTAGTGGGTCATATGTAATTTTGTATCCGGTTGTTTGCAAAATTGGGCCGAAAGCCAATGGTTTAGTAACGAGAAGTATCAACTGAAGGTGCCTGGGCAGAACGGGCAACCTGATGAGGAGAACCGGATAAGGGAGAGGTAGAATATGGTTAAGGCGCTTTTTCAGAGATTCAGGGACATATCTATATATAGAAAAATAGTTAGTACATATTTTCTCATAATTACCTTTTTGCTGGTTATTTCAGGTTATTCTTTCAGCAGGTTTTCAACGGACATGATAGTGAAAAAGACGCTTGAAAACTCTTTGGGAAGCCTTCGCATGATTCAAAACAGCATTGACTCCCTGATAGGCAGCATCGATGATTATGCTACAAACCTTACAATGCTTATAAACAGGGATCTCGAAAAAGAGAACCTAAGCAGCATGAGTGTGATTGAAAAGCTGAATATACAGACAAGAATCGAATCCACCTTCAACCACATTATATATTCGTATCCCAATATTAGCTCAGGAATATTCATAAGCCTGGACGGTGATGTGTTTGGAAGCGAATATAGACCCAGCGGAGAAAAGAAAGATATATTAGACAGCGATATAGTAAAGGCAATAGACAGCGCAGGTTATTCAGGAACCTGGCTGGGAATGCAAAAAAGAGATTACCTGGTAGGCCATGATGACAGAAACAAGTACATAATAACTTATGGAAGAAAGATAATAAATATCTATAGCGGGGAGCCTTTGGGAAGGATCATTGTGAATGTGACAGAGAAGGACATTTCTTCAATCTACAGTGGCATAAAGCTTGGCAAGACAGGAAAGTACCTGATAATTGATGACCGGGGGCTTATTATTTCTTCTCAGAATAAGGAAGACATATTAAAGCCTTTGGACCCCAAAATATATGATATATGGAAAGACAGAAATGATTCAGCAGGAGAAGTTGTAAATATAAAAGGACAGAAAATGCTTAGTGTATGCTGCAATTATCCGAAATTACAATGGAAGATAATAGGCCTGGTTCCATTGGACGAGCTTACAACAGAAAACAGTTACATTACCTTGATAGTGGTAATCATAGGAATATCCTGCTTTATTATTTGCATTGGAATAGCTTTGCTGCTTTCACGAATAATAGCAAGGCCTATAAACCAGCTCAGTGAATTTGCCGTAAAGGTGACAAACGGGGACTTGGACGCAAAATTCCCTGTAAGGTCAAAGGATGAAGTAGGGAAGCTGGGAGAGAGCTTAAATTTCATGATTGAAAAGATAAAACTCCTGTTAGGCAATATAATAAAGGAGCAAAAACAAAAGCGTAATTTCGAGCTTCAACTGATACAATCCCAAATAAGACCGCATTTTTTGTATAATTCCCTGGAACTGATATCATCAATGGCAAAACTCAATATGACGAAGGAAGTGGTGGATACTGTCAGCTCGCTGTCACGCTTTTACCGGATTGCCTTAAGCAAAGGCTCGGATATTATAAGCATAGAAAAGGAAATGCAAAATGCCGAGAGCTACCTGCAGATTGTTAAAAAACTCTACATAGATATAATTGATTATTCTATTAATATTCCCCAGGAATTGTATAAATATAAAATTATTAAGATGTCGATTCAACCAATAATTGAAAATGCCGTATATCACGGATTAAAACCCATTAATAAAAAAGGAATAATCAGGGTGGAAGGATACAAGTTGGATGACGAAATATTTATAAAGGTTATTGACAACGGGGCAGGCATGGACGAGAAAACGATAGAGGATATTTTAAGAGGTAAAAATGAAGGGAAAAATAAAAGCTTTGGCTTAAAAAGCGTTGACGACAGAATAAAACTCTTTTTCGGAGAAACATTCGGAGTTACGATTGACAGCAGATTAGGCTGCGGGACAACTGTTACCATAAAGATTCCTGCGACTGAAGAGGAGGAAGCGAATTGATTAAGGTTATAATTGTTGATGATTTGTATTATTTCAGGAAGGCGCTGATAAGTTCGATAGATTGGAACAGCCTTGGGTTTGAAGTATGCGGCGAAGCCAATAACGGATTGGATGCGTATAATTTGATTAAAGAGCTAAACCCCGAAATAGCTATAGTTGACATAAACATGCCCGGGATGGACGGCCTGGGGCTGGCTGCCAGGCTTAAGGAGGAAGGTATTAAAACCAGGATAATTATTGTGACAGGTTACAGCGAATTTGAATATGCAAAACAGGCAGTCAAGCTTGGAACATTTAATTATATTCTTAAGCCTGTAGACAATGAAGAATTGATAAAATCACTTCTGGAACTGAAACTCTCCATAGAAAACGAAAAAAATATGGATAATAAAATCAAGGCATTGAGGGAGGAACTGAAAAAAAACATACCGGTTTTAAGAGGGCACTTTTTTCTAGAACTTGTGACAGGGGTATATAAGGACAAATCTGCTCAAATACTTGATAAATTCTGTTACTTTGATGTTTTTCAGAATTCATCGGTATACAGAGTTATTCTCATAGATATGGACAGTAAAATTGATGACAGCACAATCGAAGAGGACAGGCAGTTATGGAAATTTGCCATAACCAACATAGTGGATGAATTGCTGGCCAATTATAAAGAAAAAGTAATTTTCAGCGACAGCAATGACAGGATATGTTTAATACTGGGCGGAAGCGTCAAGGATAATGAAACAGGCAATGTTTCAATACTTTGTGAAAAAATCAGGTATTCCATTGAACACTATTTAAAATTCACCGTGACTTTAGGCGTCGGAGATTTATATTCAGATTGTTGCGGCATAGAAAAATCATACAATGAAGCCAAGATGGCTCTTGAGAGTAGATTTTTCCTGGGCAGAAACAGGGTTATATTTTTTAATGAGCTGAATATAGAGCAAAATGACAAATACTTTGTGCTTGACATCAGGGAAGAGCTGCTTGTGAATTTAAGGCTTGGAAATATTGATGAGATTAATAAAAAAATTGATGCATTGTTCGCCCATCTGAGGGAAAGGGAAATATCTGCAATGAATATTTATGCCATTTATATTGAGCTGAGTTCATTGTGCATATCGTTTATAGCTGAAAACTCATATACCATTAATGAAGTGCTTGATATGAATCCACTGGATGTCAGCTTTGAAAACATGGTAATTGATGAAGTTCAGGCCATTGTCAAGAAAATGTACAGTTCAACAATAAATTTTATAACTGAAAACAAGAACAAGGCATCAAAGAAAGTCATAGAAGAAGCAATCAAATATATTAAAAGCAATTATTCAACTGAAAGCTTGTGCCTGAAGGACATAGCATCTTCAGTGTATGTCAATCCCACATATTTAAGCAGTATTTTCAAGAAGGAGACAGGCAAAACTATTCATGAATACATTACCGATGTCAGGATGAACAAGGCCAAGGAACTGCTTGATGAAGGCATGTGTTCCCTGGCAAACGTTTCAGAGCGGGTAGGGTATACCGATCCCAACTATTTCAGCAAATGTTTCAAAAAATATTTCGGGGTATCGCCAAGTAATTACATTAACATGAAGAGAAGCTGAAAATTTTGTGCTTTCATTTTCTCTTTCCAAATATATTACCTCCCACCTGAAGATTTTCTCTTGAAGGGAAAGGGTAATTCTCTGATAATTTATTACAGCGAAAATTTGAAGATTATTGGCAATTATTCTGCATGCAGGAAATATTTTGCCAATAATAGAGGCAATTTTGTTTTCACAATCCAAATTGGCTTCTAATCGAAATATTGAACAAAACGCAGCAAGAAACATCACTATGCAACCCCATTCTAATTTATTTTTAATCCGGAGGTAGTATTATGAAAAAATGTAAAAAAAACCTATTGATTTTAGAGCTCATTTTTTTGCTTTCCTGTTTTAACATCCATGCTTTTGCTTATGATGACGGTGCAGATGCCTGGAAAAACCAGATTATTATGACTATTGAACCGGGCAAGTATGAAAATTCCGATGTACGCAATGATTATTTCCGCTTGCATCTGAACCTTGATGACCCTGAAACTCCTTATGTGGGTTCCGGATTTTTTGGAGGGGACATCAATGGTATCACTCAAAGAGTAAACCACCTGAAGGATTTGGGAATAACCACCGCGCTGATTTATCCCGTCATGATGACAGATAAAGAGCCGTTTTTCTATAACTTGCCTACCGGATATGATATTACTGACTGGACTAAAATAGATCCGAACTTCAATTCACCCGGAAAGGCAAATGATGACTTTTCAGACTATGAAGCTCTTATAGCTGCTCTTCACGATGATACCAACGGAGACAGGATCAATGTCATGCAGGATATGGCATTTAGTGTGGCAGGATTTGAAAATCCAATGTTTTTGCCGCTGACATCAGAAGAATATGTGGATTATTTCCGCAGATGGAATCCTGAAGACCTTTATCAAAATGTAAGCAGTATTAATGGCGGTGATAAAGGCTATCAGGTTTTTCCATATAAGCAGCCGCTGGATATAAGCCAATATTTTAACGAAGATATTTTCAGCTTTGATACCAACAGGGCTGATGCAAATGTGAATGATGCAAGGGTGCCTGGCTTTAGTTTTCCTGCTGAAAAGGTAGGCGTGGCCAGCTATGCATATGTCGGCGGAAACGGCGACACCATGGGATTCCAATACGGAATAAAGCTTGATGGGCACAATAACTCAGTCAGGGGAAGTTCGACTGAGGATACGGTAATAGACATACCTAATGCAAAATATGCCTCAATAGGCATTCTGGCTGCCGCCACCAATGGAAACCAGAATGCAAACATAAGAATTACCTATACCGACGGCAGCCATACGGATACTGACATTACATTTGTTGACTGGCAGACCGTATTCTTTCAAACAGTATATTTCGACCATATACATACAGCAGAAGGGGATTTGGAAATGCCTGCCGCCTTGTATGCCTATATGCCCAGAATCAATCCTACAAAGACGGCAACAAGCATTACGCTTCTGGCAAGTGAAGGCGCGGATGATGTCCATATTCTTGCTGCATCTTCCATGCCTGTTACCCCGGCAGTGAAACTGGACCTTACAGAATATTACAATGAGGACGGTTTTGCAAAGGGTGCCAATCCTCAGGATGTATCCGGCAGGATAGCTGAAACCGGCAATTTTTTTAAAGAAGTATTATACTATAACAACTATCAGGGAAACATCATAAGCCAGTACTTCCCGGGAGAACCCCTTCCGGATTTGATGCCTGGCGGAAACCCGGGACATGAGCACGTTCAAACTCACTTTGTGGTGGGTCCCTTTGAAGACGGGGAAAACAATATGATATCCTGCGCGGGGCAGACAATAGACGTACTGGATACCAGCTACCATGAGTTCAGAATTGCTGCCTTTGCATCATGGGGTAACGGCCAGACAGGTACATTTACGATCAACTATACTGACGGGACAAGTGATACGGTTAACCTTTCCGTTAAATCAATGAACATGGCACCTGAAGAAAATGACATTGTAGTATTCAGCGGTTCGCGGGGCTACAATTTCTTTGGAATTTGGGGCTTTACCAGTCCGGCAAGCAGCGATCCTAATGACTATAATAACGGCAAGATTTACGGATATAAGCTGAATGTTGACTGGAAGAAAAAAGTGGACTCCATAGTTTTGCCGAATAACCCGGATATTCACATAGTAGCCATTTCCCCGATAATCAAGATAGACCATTCATGGGCTATGCCTATAATTGACCACACTCATGGAATGTCGGATAATTCCGGTGCGTTCAGGTACATGTGGGAGAATGTCATCAAGTTCTGGCTTGATAAGGGTCTTGACGGCTTGAGAATTGACTCGGTGCAAAATTTCAGCCCTGAATTCTGGCAAAAGGTTTTAAATGATGAAGGCTACTTGAGAGACCTCTATCCAAATGTAGCAATACTGGGTGAAGCCGCTGTCACATCAGACCCGCTTGACTGGCAGTTGTACAGGGAAGAATACGCCAATGCAGGCGGCGGTATAAAATTTGACGGCATTTATGACTGGGAGACATCGGAAGCATTGAGGAGAACATTTGCAAAGGACGAGTCGGCAATAGACGGGGAATTTTCCCTGATAAATGAGTCGATAGAATGGGATGAAAAATATGATGAGCCATGGAACCAGGTAGCTTTCTTCAATGTGTACGAAAATTATACTTTCCTTGATGAAATAGACGACAGCTTATACCCGGATTATGTTGATAAACTTCCGAAAATAAAGCTTGCTGCAGCTTACCTTTTTACAATAAACAGAGTACCACTGCTGTTCAGCGGAAATGAATACCTGCTTGAATATGGGTCATCAGCACCGAGAGGGTCAAACGCAAGTAAGGCAGGATACCTGTTTACCTATGAAGTGCAGAATAACGAGATCTATCAGAGCAACTATGAATACATGAAGGCTCTCATAAACATGAGAAAGAACAATCCTGCCCTTACTTCCGCAGAGAAATTAACTGATGAAAAATGGATTCTGAAGGGTGACACGCTCTTTGGTTTCATTCGCCAGGAAGCGGGATACTCGCCGATAGTTGCATTGTTCAACAACTCCCCCAATGCAATTGAAGGCTTTGAAGTAAAGCTGCCGGACGGAGTAACAGGGTCAGCAAACTACAACTTGATAAAGAAGGACGAAAACGGCAATTACGGTTCCAATGACGAAACGGTAACGTGGAAGGATCCCAACACAATGTACGTTTCTTCAATGGAACCATGGGAAGCAAAAATAATAAAGATAAGGACAGATGATGAACAAATAGTCGACTATACGATTGACATCGGCCCTGAACGCGACGGCGGCGCAGGCAAGACCAGAGAAATCACCCTGAGAGGAAGCGGATCCGGAAACCTGAACGGCAAATATCTTGTTGTCCAGTTTACAGAGGGATCAGGGGAAGACGCGAAAGTGTCTATAGTTATGATTTCGCCTGCAAGCAGAAACATTCAGGTATCATACCAGTCTGAGGAAACAACAGTTGAAGCATGGCTTTCAAGCGGCATGCCTGACCTGACGGCTGAAGATATGGGAGTAACGATGTATGCCCATGCCGTCTCAAACTGATAATGCGGAAAGAGAGGGAAAAACCATGAATAAGCGGATTTTATCAATAATACTGGCAGCGATTATATGTTTGTCCGCATTTCCTTGCTACGCATCTTCATGGGAAGCATATGTTGATGCAAACTATGCTGACGGAATTGTTACAGTAGTCGGGACAGGTTTCATAAGCGGCATGAGCTATACCATCAGGGTGGTAAATGCTGAAAAGTCAAGCATTATAGCTATGGGGCAAGCTGCAGCTGACGGCAGCGGAAAAATTTCCGCTGCCATTACAACAGGGGCTTTGGAAGAACCTGAAAAATATAAAGTGTATGTAAACAGCCCGGATGGCAAACTTGCTGCGTCAGATGAAAGCATAGGCATTGCCCCCGCCGGCGGAAGAAACAGCGGCGACGTAATAGTACCGGTACCTGTACAGGATGTTAAAGTCACAGAAACCGGCAGCACCGGTATAATATCTGTAACAGCAAGGGCAACAATCGATATGGCGACCGGAGAGGATGCTGCAAAGATTGATAAAAGAACTCTTAATTTGATGGCAGAAAAGGTAAAAGAGGCTGCAGATTCAGGAAAGAAAGTGTTGGTAGAAATAAACGTGGAACCTGTATCAGGTGCGTATTCGGTTGATGTGGCAATACCGCAGGATTTTTTAAAAAAGATTGCTGATACTGCCGGCATTGTTTTGAAAATTGACTTCAAAATATGCACTGTTTCCTTTGATGAAAAAGCGCTTCTTTCAATAGTCAGTGCAGGATCGGATGGAGACATTGCCATAAGTGTCAGAAAGTCAGATAGTGCTTCTCTTAATGAAGAAATGCAGACAAAAGTGGGCAACAGGCCGGTATATGACTTTTCCGTAAGGACAGGGGACAGTGGTATTTCAAGTTTCAAAGGAGGTAGATCGGAAATAAGCATACCCTATGTTCCTGATCCCGGAGAAAAGGC
>JAMOAC010000121.1 GCA_023621975.1 Bacillota bacterium
ATCATCAAGATCCTTTGACAGGCACAGTACAGCCATTACTTCCGAAGCCACGGTAATGTCAAAGCCATCTTCCCTCGGCACTCCGTTAACCCTTCCGTTAAGGCCGCATACAATGTGCCTGAGCTGCCTGTCGTTCATATCAATGCATCTTTTCCAGGTGATCCTTCTTGTATCTATGCCAAGGCTGTTGCTCTGGTATATGTGATTATCCAGCATTGCCGCCAGCAAATTGTTGGCTGCACCTATTGCATGTATATCCCCTGTAAAGTGAAGGTTTATATCTTCCATAGGCACTACCTGGGCATACCCTCCTCCTGCCGCACCTCCCTTTATACCGAAAACCGGTCCCAGGGAAGGTTCTCTCAATGCTATCATTGCCTTCTTTCCAATCCTTTTCAGGGCATCACCAAGCCCTACCGATGTTGTAGTCTTACCTTCACCTGCAGGAGTAGGGGTTATGGCAGAAACCAGAATTAACTTGCCGTTTTCCCTGTCCTTCAAGTCCTTAAGCATGTTGTAGTTTACTTTCGCCTTATAGTTTCCGTATAACTCAATATTTTCCCTTCCGATACCAATACTTGACGCCACTTCCTCAATTGGCTTCATAACCGTACTCTGGGCTATTTCAATATCACTTTTTACCGGCATATGTTTCTCCTTTCATTTTTCCTTCAAGTTTAAAATACAAAATTTTTTTATTATACAACTTTTTTAATATACAACCATAAAACTATGTAATTTACATACAGTACATTCTCATGTCCATGATTATGTAACTGTTAATATATGGCGTATCTGTAAATACATACTTATGTAAATTTTCCTGAATTTTGTTGGTTGTTTAAATATTTCTAATTTTGCAAGCTGTTCGCGTATTTAATTATGTCATTATTTTAACTATATTATATCTTTATTTACAAATAGCGCAACAGTCAGTTAGCTGACCATGACTTTTTGAATCATATATATCCTTTCGCACTTCTTACAAATACTCAGGCAAACATGCTAAAAATTGAAATTGAAGAACTGAATGAGACTCCCGTCTTTCAAAAGAAACTGAATAAGGCAAAAATTTCTGAGCATGTCAAACATCAGCCACCAGCACCTGTGCCGTCTTTTCAAAAAATACCTGAACAAACCCCCTACCCAGGCAATTAATCAGGAACGCCTGAATTATGCGGCAAACCTCCTGTTAAATACTGACAAAGATATCCTGACCATTTCCCTGGATGCCGGGTTTAATAATTTAAGCCACTTTTGCCATTTATTCAAAAAATATTATAATATATCTGCAAGCGATTTCAGAAAAACAAAAAAATTTAGAAAGGGCTTGTAAAGGAGCATTTTCATGAAAGTTCTCGGCATTATTACTGAATATAACCCTTTTCATAACGGACACATGTACCACCTTCAGCGTTCGAAGGAACTGTGCTCTGCCGACTACACCGTGTGTGTAATGAGCGGCAACTTCATACAGAGGGGAGAACCGGCACTTGTAAATAAGCATGCCAGGGCTGAAATGGCCCTGCTCTGCGGTGTAGACCTTGTAATTGAACTGCCGGTGGTCTATGCAATGTCCACTGCTGAGTTCTTCGCCTCAGCGTCGGTAAAAATACTGGATAGCCTCGGCATTGTAAATTATCTCTGCTTCGGCAGCGAAAGCGGCAATTTGGAAGAACTTGATGAAATCGCCGCCATATTGTGTAATGAACCTTCATCATACAAAGCCCTTTTAAAAGAGTACCTGAATCAGGGCCATTCCTTCCCTTCAGCAAGGGAAAAGGCACTTATGAAGATCCTGGGGAAAAACGGCACTGACTGCAACATTCTGAGTTCTTCAAACAACATACTCGGCATAGAGTACCTTAAGGCTTTGAAAAAAATAAACAGCAAAATAATTCCCCTGACAATTCAAAGGATCGGAAATACATATAACTCTGAAGAAATAACAGGCAGCATTTCAAGTGCCACATCCATAAGGAAACTTATAAGCAAAACCAGTTATTATACGGGCGGGAATTCCGGAGAAATGAAAGAAACCGGCGCAAATGACAGCTGCGGTAATGAAGACATTTTGGAAAGTGAAGATGTTTTGGGAAAATTAATGCCTGAAGAAAGCGCAAGGATATTATTGCGTGAGTTTCAAAACGGCAGGGGCCCCGTGCTGCCATCCCATTTCGAAGAAATACTGCTGGCGGCCTTGAGAAAGATGGATACCGAAGAAATAGCGTCCTTGCCGTATGTAACGGAAGGGCTTGAAAACAGGATTAAATCCGCCGGCCGTCAGGCAGGCACACTGGATGAGCTGATTGCCGGCATAAGCACAAAAAGGTACCCCAGAACATCAATACAGAGAATCCTGTTCAGCATAATTGCAGGGTTTACGGCCAGGGATCTGAATGATTTCAACCGCAACGGAGGTCCTCAATACATAAGGGTTCTGGGCTTTAACAGTAAAGGCCGGGAGCTTTTGGCCATCATAAAAAAGAGTGCGACGCTTCCGATAATTGTCAAAACAGCAGACTGGAAAAATTCAGCTGACCCCCTTTTACGCAGGATGCTTGAAATCGAGTCGCTGGCTACAGATACATATGTACTGGCTTACAGCAATCCAGAGTTCAGAAAAGCAGGCCAGGAATTCACACAAAACCTGGTCATGATTTAGCGTGGTTTAGGGAACATTTCTTCATTTTCAGCATTTTTCATTTTTGGCATTTGGGGGCATTCCCCTGCTTTTGGAATGCCCCTAATCCTGTCATATCGTCTTCCTTATTTCTTCTTCAAATTGTTTCATATTTATTATCCTTTTTTCCAGCCTGGACTTCTCGGCTGCCAGAGCCATTAAATGGCTTTGAACCGATATTTCGGCAGAAGTCAGCCCGCTTTCCGTGTCCTCTTCACGCACCAGCCTGACAAAGTCCCGCATCAACCCGAAGTCTCCGCCTCCATGGCCGTATTTCGATGGCATGAACCTGATAACTTCTATCTTACCTGTCAAAAAATCCAGAATTTCTATTTCATTCTTGCCGTCGCTGCCTCTTATTTCTCCCTTTGTACCCATAAGCTTGATAGTCCTGTTGCAGTCTTTGGTAAAGGCAGATACGGAAAAAGCAGCGGTTACATCGTTCGTAAAGTGTATATTTACAACCTGATGGTCTGCTACGTTATTATCGCAGTGATATACACACCTTCCGTAAGGCCCTTCTTTTAGGGCTTTGTACCTTGCTTCATAGCTTTTGTCGACACTTATAACCGAAGTTGGCCAGTCCGTATTATCTGTAAGATATTGCCTGGGAGCATAGTACGGGCATTCGAAAGCTGCCGGGCAGCCATCAAGGCATCTCTTCGGGGCACCCTTGGGAGCATTTTCACTTCTGAAATGCGTAAGTGAACCAAAGGAAGAGATGTAGTCACAGTCAGCACCGGCCAGCCAAAGAAGTATATCCATATCGTGGCAGCACTTTGCAAGAATCATCGGACTGGTCTCCTCTGAATTTCTCCAGTTTCCACGCACATAGCTGTGGGCAAAATGCCAGTGTGCAATATTCTCATTGTGTTGAATGGACATCAGGTCTCCTATTCTTCCTTCATCCAGCAAGCTCTTTATTGTGGAGAAAAACTGTGTATACCTTAATACATGGCAAATGAGAAAGATTCTGTTATACTTTCTGGCGTAATCGCCCATTATTACACATTCCCTGGCATCGTAGGACATCGGCTTTTCCAGAAGTACATGATAGCCCTTTTCAAGAGATGCTATTGCAGGCTCAAAATGCATCCTGTCCTGCGTACAGATTAGTATTGCATCTGCCAGCCTGGGCTTTTCAAGAACCTGTTCCCAGCTCTCGAAACACATTTCTTCACTTATTCCGTGCTGTTGCCTGAAGAATTCCCTTCTTTCCCTGTCAGGATCCGCAACTGCAACAAATTGAATCTCATAAGGGTGATCGAGGGCATATCTGCCATAAGCTTCGGCACCCCTGTTCCCCGCACCCAGAAGAACTGCAGTAACCTTTTTCATGATATGTAATCCCCCTTGTAAATTATTTTTTTATTATAATGCATTTAAGCTAAGTTGCTTTCCTAAAGCATTTAATCTTAATAATTTAACCTTAATAAAGCTGAATCAGATAAACTTTATTTTCAGCTTCACAGCCAAATCATCATAGGGAACGTTCCCAATATGCACGCAATAATGCGTTAATTATTTTGCTTCTGCTGCTTGAGATTATTTTACTTTTGCTGCTTGAGCTCGTGAAGCGCATTTTGACATGCACCGCATTTATACAGACATACGGCTAATTCATATAAAAGCCCTCTTTCTCCGTCAGCAGCTATCCCTTAGAACGATTTCCGGAGGAATAAGCTCGCTTTCAACATTATCATTGCCCTGTAATATCTGTATAAGCTTTTCCGCTGCCTTTTCCCCCATCAGCTCCGCCTGCTGTTTCAGGCCTGAAAGCCTTGGATGAAGATAATCGAAGAAGGGGAAAAATTCGTATGAAAGCAGTGCGATGTCCCCGGGTATCGAAATTCCGTTTTTCCTGCAGTAATCAAGAATATATATGCTTGCAATATACGAAAAACTCAGGTAAGCCCTCTTTCCGGATTTTCGTATATATTCTTCCACGGCTTCCCTTCCCGGGTCAATTTCTGTATTCCAGACACACTCCTTCCATTGGAGGCCTTTGCTTTTCATATAATTTATAAACTCATTCTCAATTACATTTTCATTTCTAAAACCGTCTTCCCAGTTTATAACGCCTATATCACTGTATCCTTTTTGTGTAAGTATGTCGAGCCCCATTCTCGTAGCAGCTGCAAGGTCCGTCTTTACAAAACACTGGTGCTCGTAGCCTTTTGCATACCAATTCACAAGCACAAACGGCAAGTCATAATCCCTGAAGCTCTCAAGAATATCAACGGGAACGTCGTTAAGAAGTATTATACCCGACAAGCCCTTTTCCCTGATTACCTCATTCAGGCGTTTATGATCATTTATATCTTCAATAAAAATAAGCACATCATATCCAAGCTCGCTTACTTTATTAACAATTCCTGAAATCTTTCTTGAGTTCACCAGGTGTACTATACCCTCATCGGCATAATCCTTTGAAATCAAAATGCCAAGAAGATTGCTGGAATTACTCCTGAGATACCTTGCCGATATATTTGTTCTGTACTTAAGCCGCCGGGCTGCCTTGAGCACTTTTTCCCTGGTTTCCCTGCTCACCCCGTAGCTGTCATTCAATACCCTGGAAACCGTAGATTTGCTTACACCCGCTTCTTTTGCTACTTCAATAATGCTGATTTTCTTACTCATCATTTCACTCCTTCGGGAACGTTCCCTATAATATTATACCATTTTTATTGCAAAGGCAACAGTGTTTTATTATAAATTTAATTCCAAATCAAGCGTGTACAATTATCCTTGCATAAAGTCAGGCGAATATGGTAGAATACCTAAAAAGGAAAAAGCAAAGGCTATGAATGAGCCCAGTAGCGGACTATGGTTACAATCAGAGAAAAACTCGGCCGGTGAAAGAGTTTTAGTACATAGTTGCGCGAATTACACTCAGGAGCCGCCCGCTGAACCATTACCTTGCAGCGAAGTATCATTATGTATAAGTTGCAATAAGTAATGCAAAGCGGTGACGGTTACCGCCCGTTAAAGCGGTTTTATTAATGAGGCAGGTTGAAGAGTTTCGACCTGTGAATTAAGGTGGTACCACGGGCCTTCTCGTCCTTAAATTGACGGGGAGGCTTTTATAATAATTCTGGTGCTTTTATTATAATTTTGTTAATAATTTCGAACGTTTTTACAAAATACCGGAGGTGTAGAAAATGGCAAGCGTATTTGACACCCTTAAGGAAAGAGGATATATTGCTCAGATGACCCATGAGGAAAAAATAAAGGAACTCCTTGAAAATGAAAGGGTTACATTTTATATAGGCTTCGACCCCACCGCAGACAGCCTTCATGTAGGCCATTTCATCCAGCTGATGGTTATGGCTCATATGCAAAAAGCCGGTCACAGGCCTATCGCCATAATAGGCGGAGGAACTGCCATGGTCGGCGATCCGACCAACAGGACGGATATGAGAAGAATGATGTCCCTCGAAGAAATACAGCACAACGCAGAAAATTTCAAAAAACAGATTTCAAAGTTTATTGATTTCAGCGACGGCAAAGCGCTGATGGTAAATAATGCTGACTGGCTGTTAAAACTCAACTATGTTGATTTCTTAAGAGAAATCGGCATCCATTTTTCCGTCAACAGGATGTTGACGGCAGAGTGTTTTAAAACACGCCTTGAAAGAGGTTTGTCCTTCATAGAGTTCAACTACATGCTTATGCAAAGTTACGACTTCCTCGTTTTGTTCCAGAAATACGGCTGTAAAATGCAGCTGGGAGGAGACGACCAATGGTCCAACATAATTGCCGGAGTGGATCTTATAAGGAGAGTTGAAGGGCAGGAAGCATACGGAATGACCTTTACGCTGCTTACTACAAGTGAAGGAATAAAAATGGGCAAAACAGCAAAGGGCGCCCTGTGGCTTGATCCCGCCAAAACATCTCCTTATGAATTTTATCAATATTGGAGAAACATTCACGATAACGATGTAATCAAGTGCTTAAAGCTGTTAACATTCCTGCCGATGGAAAAAATTGAGAAACTGTCAAAGCTTAAAAATGAACAACTCAACGAGGCAAAGAAGATCCTGGCTTATGAAGTCACAAAACTCGTTCACGGCGAAGAAGAAGCAGTAAAAGCCCAGCAGGCTGCGGAGGCTCTCTTCGGCCACGGAGGCAACACCGACAATATGCCTACAACAAAACTTGCAAAGGCTGAACTGGGAGACGGTATAAATATCCTGGACCTGCTTCTTAAGGCAAAGCTTATTCCGTCAAAAGGCGAGGGACGCCGTTTGATAAGCCAGGGTGGCATTTATTTAGGCGGAGACAGGGTCGATAGCTTTGACCTGCTTATTACCGAGGGGCATTTCAGCGGCAATGAGCTTATAATCAGAAAAGGTAAAAAGGTATATCACAGGATTTTGCTTTCAGAATAATAAAAAAGGACATTCCGAAAAGCAGATGTTTGCCTTTTCGGAATGTCCTTAAAAATATCCTAAAAAATGTCTTAAAAAATGTCCTAGAAAATGTCTTAAAAAATTTTAAAACTAATAAAACGAGTTTATAATTAATAAAACTAAAAAAAGAAAGCTTATTCAAGCTGTATATTTTAAACCACTTGAACAAGCTCAACAGGAAATATAAACCGCATCTTTTCCAACAAAGAATTAGTATAAAATTAAATTCTAAACTCCTTTGCAGCCCTGTACATTTCTATAACATTTTCAGGGGGTACATCTGCCTGAATGTCATGGACTGCAGCGAGTATATATCCTGAGGGGCCCAGGTCTTCGATGCGGCGTCTTACTTCATCGCGGACATCCTGAACTGAACCTTTTGGCAATACTTTGCTTGTATCAACTGCTCCCAGGAAGCACAGCCTGTCACCGTACAGTTCCTTTAGCCTTTTTGTATCCATGTCATTTGCGTTTACCTGTATTGGATTCAAAATATCCACTCCGATTTCAATCAAATCTTCAATAAGCGGAGTAATATTACCGCATGAATGGTATAACAACTTTGCTTTTGTTTTGCTCTTAATAAATTTGAAATACTCTTTGTGATACGGCTTTACTATGTTCCTGTAAGTTTCCGGTGACATTAAAGTCGTTTGTGTGGTTGCAAGGTCATCTCCGACAAAAACAATATCCAGGTATTCTCCTACTTCATTCAAATATGCTTCATACCGTTTGCACTGATAATTAAACATTTGTTCAAGGATGTAGCAAGCTATATCCGGATTAATAACAAGGTCCATCAAAAAGTTTTCAAAACCTCTCAAATAATGCGAGGGTTCAAATATGCCGGTATTTACCATATCCCCTATAATTGCATATTTGTTTTCCTCTTTCAGCTTTTTGGCCCGCTCACGCAAACCTTCAACAACTTTTGGATTTATGGGATCAGGCCATTCATAGCTGCCTTTTATTTCCTCAAGCGTCTCCATCTTGGCCAGCGGATGCTCAACCATATCGTAATAAAGCCCGTTTTCAGGCATATAATAT
>JAMOAC010000509.1 GCA_023621975.1 Bacillota bacterium
TTAACTGTTCTGAAAAAGTACCCGTTTCTTCAGCTATTTTATTTACGAGCGCCTCTCTCTCCTTTTCCAGCTTTGTAATATTCGTAACCAGTGAACTCTCAAGTTTTGTAATTTTGTCAAGTTCATCCACTTTCCCGTTTATTATTACATCCGTTTTTTCTTTTGATTTAGCGAGTAAAATATTATAAATTTCAGCCTGCTGTTCAAGCAATTTTACCAAATTGTCAACCTGCTGCATCGTTTGAGGCACCCACCTTCCTGCACCGCGTATTTTCGGGTATTTTACACATCAATGATTCACACTTTCCTGTCAATTATTGACTTGATTATACTCTCTGCTATTTCCCTTCCGCTGACATTGTATTGACCGGTTTCAAATTTCTTTTGAATTTCCAACACTTTGTCTCTGCGGATATCAGGTACATTTTTCAAAGCATTAATTGCCGTCTGGTAGTCTTTTGCCTGACTTGACAACGACACTACGTCTTTCTTCGACGGCACCGATTTTGAGGAATTTATTCTTTCAACCTTATTGCCTTTTCCGTATATCTCAGAAATTCTGAAAATACCTCCCCAGATCTTCACAAATACCACTCACCTTCAATCATATTTAACTGATTTCAACAACATATTATCTATTTAAATTTTATCCTTGGTATCTAAAGTAAATAATAATCTTTAGAACTTCACTTTTGTTCACGTTTGATAATAATATCGGAACCTGACAAAAAAAAATTAATATTTATTTATCCTTTTTCTTATCATCTTCCCTGATATCTTCTCTGCTCAGGTACCTTATCCAGCTGGTTCTAGATGTCTCACGGTCACGGGAAATTCTGCTTCTTATTTCCTCTGCAGCAGTTGACAGGTCCCTTGAAAGGGATCGTTCACATTCCGGGCAAAATCTTCCCGACCTGATAGCTTTTCCACATGCCTCACACTCAAGGAATAAGTTTCCTTCGTCACCGACAATCTCAAGGCGCCCTTCCCTCAGGTATCTTTTTATCTGCTCCACACTTATTTCCAGATCCATCGACACCTGTGAAACGGTAGCCTTTGGGTTCTCATACAGGTACTCCTTGACTCTTTTATAGTCCTGCTCGTCCTTGTCCCTGCAAGCCGGACAGTATTGAATACCTCCTATGTAGTTAAAAATTCTTCCGCACTTTTTACAGTTTCTGACATCAGGCATTTTGACAACCCCCCGTAAAATATTAATGTCAATGGCAATTAATATTTTCTGCCTGTGGCTATAACTGCCGCCACAACCTTCACCGCTCCTGCTTTCTTTAATACCTTGCTGCATTCATCAATTGTAGCGCCTGTTGTCATTACATCGTCGACAAGCAGTATGCGTTTATTTCTAACAGCGTCCTCGTTGCGCACCTTAAAAGCCCCTCTTAAATTATCAAGCCTGTCTTTTCTGTCCAATAGGCTCTGGCTGCCTGTATCCCTTATTCTTATAAGCAGGTCTGAGCTCTCTTTCAGCCCCAGTTCCCTGCTTAACACCTTCGATATCAATTGAGACTGGTTATAACCTCTTTTTCTCTCTCTGTTCCTGTGGAGAGGCACGCTTATTATTAAGTCAAATTCACTTAACTTTACCGTTTTCCTTACCCTGTCAGCCAGAATTTTCCCAAAAGTTCTGTAATAAGATGACCTGTTATAAAATTTATATCGGATAATTGAACTTTTTACAATACTGTTATATTGGCATACGCATATAACACCGTCATACCAGTTTTTTTGCGACCATAATTTTCTTGATTTTATTTCCATTTCATCAATGAACGATATTTTGCTGAGGCAATCCGCACATATTTCAACATCAACATCAATGTCCAAAACTTTCCCGCAAAATATGCACCTTGGCGGAAACAAAATCCTTGCGGCATAATTCAGCACTGTGTCCAGAAACCTTCTGATTGCCATCACCCGCCATCATGTCCCATCATTCCAAATTCCGTCATGCCAAAGTTCCGCTCCCAGCTTTTGAAGTTTCTCGGCCAGTCCGGAATACCTGAGGGTCTCCTTGTCGTTGTTCACCATATAAGTTACAACGTCATTATCCCCCACAAGTACCACAAGTTCCTTTGCCCTTGTTATTGCCGTATAAAGTAAATTTCGGGTCATTAGCATTCTAGGTCCCGGAAAGGCTGGCATTATGACTACAGGGAACTCACTGCCCTGGCTTTTGTGTACGGTAACCGCATAAGCCAGCTCCAATTCGTCAAGGATACTGAAATCATATTCAACAATTCTTTCATCTTCAAACAAAACCGTTACCAGCTGTTCTTCCTCGTCAATGCGCTGGATTATTCCCGTATCGCCGTTAAACACGCCAGTTCCGTCACAGCTCAGGTCACAGGCTTTTATCCACCTCAGGTTGTAATTGTTTTTTATTTGCATCACGCGGTCCCCTTCACGGAATATACAATCCCTGAACTGTTTTTCGCCCCTGTTTTTTGACGGCGGGTTCAAAGCCTTCTGAAGCTCTTCATTCAGGTTTTTAACGCCTGTCACACCTTTTTTCATCGGTGTAAGCACCTGTATATGCTTCATGGGGTCGTACCCGTATGTGTCAGGCAGCCTCTTGCTGCAAAGTTCCACTATTGTATTAACGATACTTGTGCCGCTGTTTCTCGATATAAAATAAAAATCACCGTTTTTGACATTCATCAGCGGGAGCTCTCCCCTGTTTATCCTATGGGCATTTAATACAATCATGCTTTCCTGTGCCTGCCTGAATATCTCCGTGAGCTTAACGGTTTTAATTAATCCGCATGCAATTATATCTTTAAGGACATTCCCTGCGCCGACCGAAGGAAGCTGGTTGACATCCCCCACAAGGATAATCCTCGTCCCGGGTCTTAATGCCTTGAGAAGGTGATTCATCAACAGTATGTCCATCATTGACATTTCATCTATTATCACAACGTCAGCTTCCAAGGGATTGTCAGCGTTTTTTAGAAATACGAGTTCATCGTCTTCGCCTACATATCCTATCTCAAGGAGCCTGTGAATAGTTCTGGCTTCATATCCGGTAGCCTCAGACATTCTCTTTGCTGCCCTTCCTGTTGGAGCCGCAAGTGCGATTCTGTTTCCATTTTCGCCCAACAGGCGGATGATTGCTTTTATAATGGTTGTTTTCCCAGTACCCGGACCTCCGGTAATTACAAGCACGCCGTTTGTAATTGCCGCCTTTATGGCTTCCTTTTGCATATCTGCAAAAATTATGCCGTCTTCCTGCTGAATTCTTTCTATCTTTTCATTGAAATCGTCAATATCGTATTTCAGACTCAAGCTTGCCAGTTCAAGCAGCTTTCTGGAAACATTTACCTCTGCATTGTAGAATGCTGCAAGGTACACCCTTCTGCAGTTTTCACAATTTTCTATGTATACGGCTCTGTCCATTATGAGGCTTATAAGTGCATCATCTATGCTTTCAATATTTATTTCAAGCAACCTTGACGTATAATCCAGCAGCGCTTCATCCGTCAGGAATGTATGACCGGCGGCGGCTGCCTGTGAAAGCACATATTTAATACCGCTGCGAATCCTGTATTTTGACGTTGGTTCTATCCCCAGATTCTTTGCAATTCTGTCAGCCGTCCTGAAACCTATACCGAATATCTCATCAGCGAGCCTGTAAGGGTTGTTTTTTATTTCCTCAATAGTCCTGTCACCGAATATTCTGTATATCTTTACTGCATAGCTGGGACTGACTCCAAACTCCTGGAAAAACATTACAACATTCATCAGTTCTTTTTGTTCATTGAAGGCTTGTCCTATTTTTAAAGCCTTTTCAAGGCTTATGCCTTTTAACTCGGACAGTTTTTCAGGTTCGAACTGAATTATGTTAATTGCCTTGTCGCCAAACTTTTCTACAATTTTTTTAGCGGTAGCGGGTCCCACACCCTTTATTATACCGGATGAAAGATACCTCTCGATGGCGTCAACCGTCTGAGGAAGTTTTTTTTCGTAATATTCAACCTTCAACTGCTCTCCGTAGTCGGGATGAGTCACCCATTTTCCGGTAACCTTCACTGTCTCGCCTTCATTGATAAAGGGCATGTATCCCACTACAGTTACCAATCTTCTGTTGCATCTTATATCACAAACAGCGTATCCGTTGGCTTCATTTCTGAAAATAACTTCTTCTATTGTCCCTTCAAGTGTTACTTTTTCATCCATGGCTCATTTCCTTTAAAAATATTTATAAAAGTGTTATAGCATTAAAATCAGTATACATTATTTTTACAAAAAAATCCAGTTCTAGTCAAAGGTTGCGAACACTTTTTCCTTTTCGTCATTGTTCAGAACTTCAATACATTCGTAAACGTCTTTCAATTTGTTCAAAATTTCAAGCGTACTGTCCTTCGATCCAACATCTACAACCGTAATTTTTCCGTCAGTTGAAAATTCCCTTATCGTATCCATTGCCAGGATATTTCTCATTACCCCTTCTATCACTTCTTCAGAATCCTTTACCATTAGTACTACCTTTATTTTACATCTACTGTTCTTTATTCTGGCAGGAATAAGGTTAAATATACTTACGGCAAGACTTAATAATCCGTAAACTGCCAGCACGCATACAACAAATTTAAACAAGGTATCCAATCCCGATACCCCCTTCCGGTCTTCATACCTTCATTTTATGAAAAACCGGGGGAAGTTGTGACAGGAGATACTGAAAAATGGAAAAAAGTGACGAATTGCGGTTTTATTTCATGGCAAAATGCCAATAATGTGACAGGGGACGGTTCTGTTCATATTATTTATATGATATACATATATCTATAATACAGAACCGTCCCCTGTTATTTATCCTGTCACCTTTCTGTCCGCCTGTCAGCTGTGTGACAAAGAACCGTTCCCTGCCATACTGTCTGTTACACTACCTGCTATACTATACTTGCTTTTTCAGTATTTCAGCCATATCCGTTCTTTCCCATGTGAAGTCGGAATCTGTCCTTCCAAAATGGCCATAAGCCGCAGTTTTCTTGTATATTGGCCTTCTCAAATCCAGCATCTTAATAATTCCTGCAGGCCTCAGGTCAAAATTATCATTGATCAGTTTTACAATCCTGTCATCTGGTACGACGCCCGTTCCGAAGGTATCAACCATGATTGAAACAGGACGTGCCACACCTATAGCATATGCAATCTGGACTTCACACTTGCGCGCAAGGCCTGCTGCAACAATATTTTTCGCAACATAGCGTGCAGCATAAGCCGCAGAACGGTCAACCTTCGTAGGATCTTTCCCTGAAAACGCTCCTCCTCCATGCCTTGCGTATCCGCCATATGTATCAACTATTATCTTTCTGCCTGTCAGTCCCGAATCCCCATGCGGCCCTCCTATAACAAACCTGCCTGTCGGGTTCACAAATATTTTAGTATTTTTATCAATCAGGTCCTCTGGTATCACCGGCTTTATTACATGCTCGATTATGTCCCTTCTGATTGTATCATAGCTCACTTCAGGACTATGCTGTGTTGATATCAGTACTGTTTCAACCCTCCTGGGTATGCCGTCCTCATACTCGATTGTAACCTGCGATTTGCCGTCAGGCCTTATATAATCCAAAATATTGTTCTTTCTGACGTACGCCAGCCTTTTGGTCAGCTTGTGTGCAAACGAAATGGGCATGGGCATCAGCTCAGGCGTCTCATCACATGCATACCCGAACATCATTCCCTGGTCTCCTGCTCCAATGGCCTCAATTTCGTTACAGTTCATTTCACCGTTTCTGGCTTCCAGTGCTTTATTAACGCCCATGGCTATATCGCTGGACTGTTCGTCTATTGATGTTATAACAGCGCAGGTTTCACCGTCAAACCCATATTCCCCATTGTTGTATCCGATTTCTTTTATAGTGTTTCTGACTATCTTTGGTATGTCAACAAAGCAGTTTGCCGAAATTTCTCCCATAACCAAAACCAAGCCTGTAGTGATTGCTGTTTCGCATGCTACCCTGCCCATAGGATCTTTCGAGATAATGGCATCAAGCACTGCATCGGAAATCTGGTCGCAAATTTTATCCGGATGTCCTTCAGTAACTGATTCAGAAGTAAATAGTTTCTTTACCATGGTCTTCAGCTCTCCTTTTGTATTTCAATCTTTTCTTTTAACCAGGCGATAAAAAAACCTCTTCATGAAGAGGTTTTTTATCACTCCTCATCTCTCAGAATGTTTCATTCTGCAGGAATTGGCACCGATGCTCGTACCTGAGCCGGTTGCCGGGTTTCATTGGGCCCAGTCCCTCCACCTCTCTTGATAAGGCTTTCTCTTTATTAATCTTTATTAAAATTTCAAAAATATTTTCAATGTGCCTTATAATTTATATAATCCATAAGTTGCACTTTCCCAAGCTTGACAACATCAGGAATTGGCAAATATCTCCTCGAATTCCGCTCCTTCTATCTTTTCTTTCTCAAGAAGGGCTTCAGCTACTTTATGCAGCTTGTTTATATTTTCCTTAAGCACTGAAATTGTCTTCTGATATGCGGTATCAATAATATTTTTAACTTCCTTGTCTATGGCAGCGGCAATTTCTTCGCTGTAATACCTTGTATGGGCAAAGTCACGCCCTATGAATATCTCATCGCCTTCATCGCCGAATATAAGGTTGCCGAGCTTATCGCTCATTCCGTATTTTGTTATCATGTTTCTTGCCACGGTGTTTGCCTGTTTGAGGTCATTATAAGCACCCGTGCTTATTTCTCCAAGTACCAGCTCTTCCGCTGCCCTTCCTCCAAGGGCTATTATAATGCTTTCCATGAGCTGGCTTTTTGTCTGATAGCTCCTGTCCTCATCAGGCTTGAACAAGGTATATCCTCCTGCCCTGCCTGAAGGTATGATTGATACCCTGTCAACCTTGTCAGTGCTTGATACCACTTTTACAGCTATGGCATGGCCGGCTTCATGATATGCAGTAAGCCTTTTCTCCTTGTCGCTCATTACCCTGCTCTTCTTTTCAGGCCCGACCATTACTTTAAATACAGCTTCCTTTATTTCTTTCATTGTTATTTGCTTCTTGTTCTCCCTTGCTGCAAGCAATGCAGCTTCGTTAAGAAGGTTTTCAAGGTCCGCTCCGGTAAATCCGGGAGTTATCTTCGCCAATTCAGACAGCTGTACATCAGGCCCCAAAGGCTTTCCTCTTGCATGCACCCTTAATATTTCCTCTCTGCCTTTTATATCCGGAAGCCCTACGTATACTCTTCTGTCAAATCTTCCGGGTCTCAACAGTGCGGGGTCAAGAATATCAGGCCTGTTGGTAGCAGCAAGTACTATTACTCCTTCATTTACTCCAAATCCATCCATCTCAACAAGCAGCTGGTTGAGGGTCTGCTCACGCTCATCATGCCCGCCTCCGAGGCCGGCTCCTCTGTGCCTTCCCACTGCGTCAATTTCATCTATAAAAACAATACAGGGTGAATTTTTCTTTGCCTGGTCGAACAAATCCCTTACTCTCGAAGCTCCCACACCTACGAACATTTCAACGAAATCAGAACCGCTTATGCTGAAGAACGGTACGCCTGCTTCACCTGAAACAGCTTTTGCCAGAAGTGTCTTACCTGTACCGGGTGGCCCTACGAGAAGAACTCCTTTCGGTATTCTGGCACCAAGATCAATGAACTTCTTCGGCTGTTTGAGAAATTCCACTATCTCTTTCAGTTCTTCCTTTTCTTCATCTGCTCCCGCTACATCATCGAACGTAACCCTTCTCTTATCATCTATGGTCATTTTGGCCCTGCTCTTGCCAAAGGACATGACTCTGCCCCCGCCGCCTCCTTGCGACTGCTGCAGGAAAAATACCCAGAACAAAACAAATATAATTATAAAACCTACAGTCGGCAGTATGGCAACCCACCAGGGTGCTGATGGCGGTGGCTGTGTCCTGAGCTGGATCTGATTGTTCTTGGCAGGTTCAGATACTTCCTCCATGAATTGTCCGATATCCGGTATATATATCACATATTTGTTTGTTCTTGACTCCGGATGCGGATTATTTATAAACTCAACGATAGCTTTATCGCCTTCAAGCAGTATACTCCTTATATTGTTATTCTTTATACCGATAAGCAAATCCGTA
>JAMOAC010000311.1 GCA_023621975.1 Bacillota bacterium
GCAATTTTCTTCTCATATGGAAGTACAAACTCTTTAAAAAATTTGGGACCTGTCATAGAAGCGTTACCTACATTACCGCCGCAGCAAATAATATCAGCACCTGCTTTTATAAATTGCCGGATTGTTTCCAGCATTCTGTTACTAAAATACTCTATCATTCTTTTATAAAACTCAGGATTTATATACGGGTCAAGAATCAAATCATCAAGTTTTATGTAAAAACTTACAATATTAAAAGCACCTTGTGCCCACGGTGCCACAAGGCCCTGTTCTCCAAGTAATTCTCTAGCCTTGGTTATTATTGAACAGTCATATGCCGGTACTGGAGGTTGATACTTTACAAACTGCGTAAAATCATCCTCTGATTTAATATAATATTCAATTATTGCTTCCAGAACCTCATATTTAGTTGCTTGGACATATCTTTTTCTTTGTGTGAGTTCTTTTTCGGGTGTTTTAATAATTGTAGTGACGGTCCATTCATCACCATGTTCTTTCTTTACAAGCTCAACACGCCAATTCTTTGAATCACACACGCTTTCGTCCAGGTAATCTCCGACATTGCAAGTTCTCAGTATGATGTCAAAACCAAAATGATTATACACTTCGATACCCTTCTCAACCGGATCTACATCACAAGAACCATAAAACTCATATATAAAATTGTTAAATATAAAGGGGGCTATAGGAACTCTGTCTACTTTTTCCACTTTCAATATTTTTAATAATATTTCTCTCACTGTCATAATCTCACCATTTTATAATTATATTTTTCTGAACTATATGTTTATTACAGGAGGGAGAATACTAACTCCCTCCTGCAGGCTTGTTAATCTGTTGTTACTTACTTATCGTATTCATACTTTTCTTTGAACTGTTCGACGTTGTCCTTGGTTATAATAATGGAACCGGTGTCAACAGTTTTGGGAAGCGGATTTATGCCGGCACCTTTATAGTCGCCAACTACCTTCAGCTTGTTATTTGCATATTCATGAAGCCATTTGGTAGCTATATAGCCTTCAACATATGAATTCTGTGCAAAGGATGCTGCAATTTCTCCTTCTTCAATCAGTTCCAGTGTACCGCTGTCTCTGTCTCTTGCTACAATCTGTACTTGTCCTACCAAGCCGGCTTCACGTACAGCTGTGGCTGCACCCATGCCGGAAGGTGCCTGCATAGCAACAATACCAACAACATCCGGGTTGGCCTGCAGTGCGGCGCCGATTTGGGCTGCAGCTATACCGGCATCTGCCTGGTCATCCACCTTAGCTACAATTTCGATATCCGGATATTGTGCCAGAGCATCTTCGCAGCCTTCCTGGTTTGCCAGCGCGGAAGGTTGTCCTCCACCCAGCCAGGTAGAAGTTATTACCTTGCCCTTGTATCCAATCAGCTCAGCTACGGTTTCACCCATCATAAAACCTGCATTATAAGGGTCGCAGCCGAGGAAAGACAGTCTCTTGGAAGGAATATCCGTGTTTACAATAATTACAGGTACTCCAGCATCAATAGCGTTGTCAATTGCAGAGCCTGTTTCTTCAAACTGTCCATGCAGTACAATACCGGTTACATTGTTTGCAACTGCCTGATCGATAGCCTCTACTACCTTTTCAGGAGACAGTTCCTGAGGACCGGCATAGTACTAGTCAGCTCCGAGGTCTTTGGCTGCATCATTTACACCAGCTTTTAATGCATCAAAGAACTCTAACTGATGAAGGCTCATTATTACTGCATATTCCTCTTTTTTACCTTCATTGGCTGCGGGGGAATCTTCGGTTTTGTCTGAAGGTGCAGCGGAATTCCCGCAACCTGCCAAGGCAAACACAAAAATGGCCAACATCAGCAATACAGCAGTGAGTTTTTTAAAGCTCATGAAAAATCCTCCTTAATAATTTATTTATTGATTTTGGACTGTGGGAAAACTTAATGGTGGAGATGAACAAGAACAACCAAGGATAACTATGTTCATCGGAGCAAACTGCACACCCCCTTTGTCTTACCTTCTCTTGCCCGGTTTGGTTTTAACTGTGCTAATTAAGCCCAGAAGCATATTTCATGATAATTTCTTCATTAGCCTCTTCATTGGTCAATGCACCAGTCAATTTTCCTTCATACATAACAAGGATACGGTCACAGCTGGCAAGGATTTCCGGCAGTTCTGAAGAAACTATAATTATTCCTTTGCCTTGTTTGGCTAGTTCTCTCAGCAGGTTATGGATTTCAGCTTTGGCACCAACATCAATGCCTCTTGTGGGCTCATCGATCATAATTATGTCCGGATCGGCTGTCAGCCACATGGACAGCAGAACCTTTTGCTGGTTACCGCCCGACAGATTCATGGTTAATTGATCCAAGCTTGATACTTTGATATCCATGGCATCAACATAGTATTCTGCATTGCTTTCTATTAAGCTTTCATCCAGCAGGCCATTCCTGCTGAATTTACTGGTGAAGGCAGCTGCAATATTCTTTTTCACATCCAGCCTCAGGAAAAGCCCTATGGATTTCCTGTCCTTGGTAATATAAGCAAGCTTATTCTTTTTCGCAACCTTAGGGGATGTTATATTAGCCTTTTTGCCGCGAATATATATTTCTCCCCGGGTAATTTCTCTCCAGCCGAATATGGATTCTAGCAATTCTGTTCTGCCTGAACCCTCCAAGCCGGCAATGCCCAGTATCTCGCCTTCTCTGAGTGAGAAGCTTATATCTTTTACCATGTCCCCGCTGCTCAGATTATCAACCCGGAGTATTTCTTCACCAATTTTGCTGGTACCGACCTTGTAGTCATAAGCCACTTCACGGCCAACCATAAGCTTAACAAGCGTGTCTTTGGTAGTGTCCTGGGCCTTTTCGAATGTGCTGACATGCTGTCCGTCTTTCAATACGGTAATGTAATCAGCAAGATACAGGATTTCATCAAGTTTATGGGAGATATAGATTATGGTAATGCCTTTTTGCTTCAATTCTTCAATATATTCATACAGTATTCTAATTTCAACTTCGGTTAAAGCGGATGTGGGTTCATCCAATATCATAACCTTGATATCCATATTCAGCAGCCTGGCAATTTCAACCATCTGTTGAGAGCCCAAGCTGAGATTCTTCATGATTTCAGTTTCATCAATATAGCTAAGACCTGCATTATCTAATACTTTACGTGCTTTAGCATATAGCGTAGGATAATCTATCACACCATTTTTCAGTGGAAGGTTATTGGCAAACAAATTATGAGCTACTGAGAGATTGTCAAAGTTACTCAGTTCCTGATATACAATTCCTATGCCCAGTCTCATGGCATCAGCCGGATTCCTGATTGTCACTTTCTGACCGTCAATATATATCTCACCGGAGTCCAATGTATATGCGCCCGATAGAATTTTCATTAATGTTGATTTTCCTGCACCATTTTCACCTATAACACAATGAACGGTGTTTTCTTTAATTTCAAAGCTGACGTTGTCAAGTGCCTTAACACCTGGAAATTCTTTATTCATACCGACAATTTTTATAATTGGGTTATTCATAGCAACCTCCTTACCAGCCAATCAGTTAATCAGCTGCACCATACTTAATTACTCTTTCTTCTGCTTGCCTTATCAATGGCAATGGAAACTACCAAAATACCGCCAGTGATTACCTGTGTCCAGCTGGGATTAATCTTCAGGAGCACCAATGAATTATTTACGATTTGCATAAGCGTGACACCAAGTGCAGTTCCCAAAATAGTGCCTTCACCGCCATCCATGGAAACGCCGCCGATTAACAGGGCTACTACGTTTCTGAATTCCAGTCCGGATCCGGCGCTTTGGCTTACAGCACCCAGCCTGGCTGATAAAACCATACCTGCAAATGCCGACATAAGACCGGTCAAACTATAGCTGATGTAGGTAAACTTGTCTGTATCTATTCCGGCAAGCCTGGCTGAAGCTGCGTTGCCACCAATGTAGTAAGCTTGGTTAAAGAAGTTGATATACTTTAATGCAAAAATTCCAAGAATTACAACAACAACCATATATACGATGGGTAAGGGTATGCCAAACAAGGCTCCTCGTCCAAAGGTTTTGAAACTTTCAGGAAGATTTGCTATGGTAGCACCGCTGGATATAACTAGCGCCAGCCCCCTGTAAGCCATCCATGTACCCAAAGTAGCAACCAGCGGTGTTATTCTGAATTTGTTGATTATAAATGCATTTATAAAACCGAATATTACACCGCATGCAAGTGCTATCAGCATCCCCACAAGTGTGGAAGCACCTCTGTTCATAGCCATACATGCTATTACACTAGACAATGCCAGGTTTGAACCTACAGAAAAATCGATATTTCCGGCTATTAACGAAATTGCCATGGGTACTGCAATTATCATATCCACTGTCATGCCCTGCAGCATAACCGTTAAGTTTGCGTTTGATGCAAAAGTATCGGTGAATATTGTCAAAGCTATTATTATTACAATTAAAATGATAATGAGCGAAAATTCCCTGGCCTCCAGCAATCTCCTGAAGTAGCTTTTTCTTTTCAAAGTTCCGCCATTGGCTTTTGCAGTATCTTTTGAGGCACTCATTCCTGTGTTCTTGGACATTTTTTTTCCTCCTATTCAATAATTTTCACTCGAGTGAAGCTCATGTGAAGTTAATATTTATAAAAATACCAAATTTTTCATTCAGGTACCTTTCACTTGAGGTGATTAATCAAGACATTCGCTGGTCGCGATGGATATTTTGGTATAAATGATTTCATCATCAGGTTTTTTATTGTGCAACAGATATTCACAAAGAATTTTGAGCGAGAGGTATCCTTGAATCTCAGGTTCCTGCATAAGGATTACTTTTATATATCCTTGTTTCATTAACTCATGTGTTTCTTTGGAAAAGTCATATCCAACAACAACGATATCTTTCCTGTTTAATTCTTTTAAAACGTTGCCCGCTATATACACATCAGCATCTGTACAAAAAATACCTTTGACATCTTCATTAAGCACGATGCTTTTTACCATGTCATAATACATGTTTTTGTTTATAGGTGTATTAATCTCGTATACTTCAATATTGGGATAAACCTCGCGGATCCTGTCCCTGAAACCCCTCATTCTGTCAATTGACTGCATGTGTTCAGATGCCTGATTAATGATAAAAACCTTTCCTGATTTGTTAATATAATTAGCCAGAACTTGTGAGGCAATGCGGCCGGATTTGTATGCATCAGGCCCTATATAGAAAAGCCTCTCACTGTCAGGCGCATCAGCACCAAAAGTAGCCACTACTTTACCGGCTTCAGCCAGCCGTTGTATGTTGTCGTTAAGACCGTGGGCTGAAATAGGTTGAATAATAACACCTGAAATATCTTTTCTGGTTAAAAGTTGATCAAGTATCTTGCGCTGAGTTTCAACCTCGAAGCTGCTATTTTTGTGGAACTCAATGGATACTCCAAAATCACGCATTTCATCAGCGCAGTTTAGAAAACCCTTATCTACTTCCGGAAAATAATATTTCGATATGTCGTTATATACGATGGCTATTCTTATATTATAGTTCTTGGCAAGTGCACTGGCAATGCGGTTGAACTTATAATCAAGAATTTCCGCAGATTTTAATATTTTTTTTCTGGCTTTCTCGCTGACACCTGTTTGATTGTTAAATACTTTTTTCACTGTCCTCAAGGAGTATCCTGAATGCTCTGCTACATCCTTTAAAGTAACTCTTTGTGCCATATATCAACTCTCCATTGCACTCGGATGAAATATTTGCCTAAAAATGTAGTATATACAAGTTATTTTTCTGAAAAATCTATTGCAAATGCCTTTAATTGTGTTCTTATGGTTTCTCCTGGCTGGATCCTGATTCCCTGATTATTGTCAATAACTTTTTCAAGGTTCGAGTATATGGTTGACCATGGTTCAAGTGCCAAGGTATAGTTTCTGCCATACCAAGGATATCCGTCCTGACCGCAATTGGGAGCCCATATCCAGATATAAGGGAATAAATCCTTATCCCACTCCATGCCAAAGCCAATTTGAAGAGTTTTATTTTCAATGCAATACTTACCTTCTGCCAGATCAGTAACTGCATATTCCATATAGGTCTTTTCCCCGGGATGCAAAACCTTGCTCAGATCTCTTACCCGGCCGTTTATATCCTTTGCATAAGGCCAGCTGAATTCACTGTTTTTCGGTAAAATCATGGGAATATCTGTTGTTTTTATTTTACATTCTCCATTAATATGTATAATGCAGCTGTCATCAAGAAACATTGGCCCTACAGCCGGGTGATGCCCCCAGGCAAATTGCATTTCCGTAGAACCTTCATTTGTAACTTGTTCGTCAATATATAAGACCGGATCATTTCGTTTGATGGTAAAGGTTTTTTCCAAGAGATATGGCGTTCTGACAGTTCTGACCCAGAACTTTACACTAATCTGGTCTAAGGTATCAGTTACAATGGTATATTCCCAGGGCAGCATGCATACTTCACCATGAGTGCCCAGGTCAGCCCCCATATAGCTGCATGGTTCTCCTATATTTGGGAAAAGTTCTTGCCATCCCCCCTGGTAGTAATCAAGAAATGAACCTCCAGGATGCTCTTTGGTTGGAACATATTTTTGAGGATTGCGGATACCGTTGAATGAATGCCACATGAAATCAATATCTTTTGGCTTGTATATAAATTCGTAGATATCAGTACCTTTATCGACAAGTATAGAAACCTTGATCAACTCATTTTCCATGGATAGTACTTTTAGGCCTTCATATACGTATTCCTTTATTCTGCAAGCATAATTTCTTTGGTGTAAATAGTTCTCATACATTTTTTTCTCTCCATATTGCATAATTCACCCGAGTGCACTATTGTTTGTTTTTATTATAAATGTGAATTATATATATGTCAATCATAATTTTGAATTTATTATATATTTTTTATAGCAGTGTATTGTATAAATGGCATAAATAGAAGAAGTTAAATACAAAGAAATGCAGCAAACAGGAGTTACAGCAGAAGGTTTTTTGATGCAATAGTATGAGCAATCATTGCTTTTTTCGCTTCTTCTGGATTTCGGTCTTTTATTTGCAGGTAAATTTTATAATGTTCCATGTAATTCTCTTCAAGCATAAAATCGAGTTTTCCAATTCGTTTCACACATGCCTGATTTATTTCTTCAATAGTTGAGACGCATGCCTGAAGCAATGTATTATGCGACATCTTGGATACTTTGATATGGAATTCGCTGTCAAACTCCCATACGCGAAGAATGTCGTTAGCATCTGCAGCATCTTTTAATTGAGAAAGGATAAGTTCCAATTCTTTGCATTCTATATCTGTTCTATTAATAGCTGCTAAATAGGCAGTACCCCCTTCTATAATTTCACGAGCATCATATATCGTTTCTATATCAATATCTTCAAATTCAATTAATTGGAACAAGGGGCGCATAAAAATCCCCAGGTCTACATTCTTTACATAAGTGCCGCTGCCCTGTCTTATATCTAAAAGACCCATCATGCTTAGCTTTTTAAGGCTCTCACGTATTGTAACCCGGCTTACGCCAAATGCTTCACACAAATCAGGCTCCGGCGGAAGTTTATCTCCGGTTTTATAAACTCCTCTTATAATTAATTCCTTAATTTGTTTAACTATTTGATCACATTTTGTCTGCTTTGATACTTTTGTTAAATGTTTCATATGTTAATCCTCTATATAATATTATTCTATTATCATAGAAAAACATTTATAATTCTGTCAATTATAATTTTTAGAATTTTATAACATTCGTATACCTTGTACAGTTTTATATATCATATTTTGTATAAATTTCTTATAATGTTAGGATAAATAATAAAATAAGCAGGGAGATAAAAAGCAAAAAGAGATGTCTTCTATAAATAAAGACATCTTCTTCAATACCTGGTTTATTTGTTTATTAAATTTCCTATGTTTATTATCTCTGCTGCTGCAGATCAAATTCCGGCATATAAGCCTTTTCTTCATCTGTAAACTTGCGGTAAGTATTTATCACT
>JAMOAC010000196.1 GCA_023621975.1 Bacillota bacterium
TCATAAAACATATCCTCCAAGCCAGAATAGTAAAAATAGTAATGATTAATCGGTAGCATTTAAATTGTTGACAATTTTAAGGAAAATTAAGCCAGGTATCTTAATTTTCAGTTAAATTATCCACAAATTATTCATTTTTTTATTAAATAATCAACAGGAAAAACACAAGTTATCAACAAGTATAATTAATATATCAGACTTTTTATCAATATTCAATACAAATATAGCGAAGATATCCACAAAAAACTGTGAATATCATTTTTTTATCCACAAAATAGTTCCTTGACATAGATATTTCATTTAATATATAATTGTTGTGCTTGCTCTAAAACAGGGTAAGTGATAAATTTGGAGCAAAAAGGGAAAAATATTTTAATAATATAATACTTATACATTAGGGAACGGGGGTGCGGACATTGCTTAGAACGTTTCAGCCTAAGAAAAGGCAGAGGAAAAAGGAACATGGGTTCAGAAAAAGAATGCGTACGGCAAACGGGAGAAAAGTTCTCCGCAGGCGCAGACTAAAAGGCAGAAAGAGACTTACAGCGTAAGACCGCATAAGTGTGGTCTTTTTCTTTATTCAAGTGTATTCGTTTGATGCAAATGGCTTGATTTCATGGTGGCATTAAAGCGGTATAAAAGAGGAAGGCATGAAAAACACTGTTTCGTTGAAAAAAAACTACGAATTCCAGCGTGTTTTCAAAAAAGGCAGTTTTCAGGCCGGCAAGTTTATGACATTGTATGTGCTTGAAAATAAAACCGGTATGAACAGGCTTGGTATTACCGCAAGCAGGAAAGTGGGAAAAAGTGTAAAGAGGAACAGGCTTAAAAGACTGATGAGGGAGAACTACAGATTAATGGAAAGCTGTATAAAAACCGGGTACGACATTGTTTTGGTAGCCAGGGAAAGCGATGTTATGCCTGATTTTGACAATATAAAAAAAGAAATGAAGTATCTTATGAAAAGATTAAATTTGCTGAATCAGGAGAATGAGGATTGTTTAAAGGGATATTAGTGTATATAATAAGATTGTATCAAAAGTTTATATCCCCTTTAAAACCGTCGTGTTGCAGGTTCTATCCTACTTGTTCGCAGTATGCCATAGATGCTGTCAATAAGTACGGATGTATCAAAGGGGTATTTATGGCGATAAAAAGGGTGCTCAGATGTCATCCGTTTAACCCGGGAGGATATGATCCTGTTAAGTAACAAAAGGAGTAGAAAATTACATGAGGAGTAGAAAATAATATGAATTTGGATTTTATTGCTTATCCTTTAGGGAAATTTTTGTATTTTATATATGAAACAGTAGCATTTAGAAATTATGGATTAGCACTTATTCTTTTTACCGTAATTGTCAGGTTGGCATTACTGCCTCTTACTGTTAAACAATATAAATCAACCATAAAGATGCAGGCTATTCAGCCTAAGATACAGGAGATACAGAAAAGGTACAGGAATGATAAAGAAAAGCTTAATGCAGAACTGATGCGGGTTTATCAGGAAAATAATGTTAACCCTGCAGGAGGATGCCTGCCTCTGTTAATACAAATGCCTATAATTTTTGCACTGTACTGGGTTATAGTACAGCCGTTAAAATTCATGCTCGGCAAAACCGCAGAGCAGATCACAGCTTTAGTGGACTATGCAACCAAAGCAGTGGCACCTGCGCAGCTTGGAGCCCAGAGAGAGCTTTCAACGTTAATTTTCTTTAACGAATATTATGAAAAATTCAAACAAATACCCCAGGAAGTTGCGCATATACTAAAGCCTGAAGAATTAATAAACATGAATTTTTTAGGGTTGAACCTTGGTAAGGTGCCAAGCTTCAATCCCAGCGTGCTGTTTGGTCCCGAGGCATCAACTTACCTGCCTCTTATTATCATTCCGATTGCTGCTGTAGTTGCAACATTTATTTCGGCCAAAATGACAATGCCCAAAATGGACGACAAGAAGAAGAATCAGGCTTCGGGAGCTACAAACAGCATGATGTATGTAGGTCCGATAATGACCTTGTTATTTGCTTTCCAGCTGCCTGCAGGTGTAAGTTTGTATTGGACAGTTGGATACGTAGTTCAGATTTTCCAGCAGTTGTACATTAATAAGCACGTTTTAAATAAAAAGGAGGTTGCAACTAAATAAATGGCTATTGTGGTTGAAAAGACCGGGAAAACGGTGCAAGATGCAATTTCGTTGGCTCTTGCTGAACTGAATGCCAGTATGGAAGATGTGGAAGTTGAAGTTTTGGAAGAGGGCAGTAAAGGGATATTCGGAATAATCGGTGGTAAGCTGGCAAGAGTAAGAGTTACTTTAAAAGAATCGGTTTCGGAAGTGGCTATTGAATTTTTACAGAAGGTATTTGAAAAGATGGGTATCAGTGCAGAGATCGAAGCAGCAGA
Organism: Bacillota bacterium; assembly: GCA_023621975.1. Next base: position 2,401 of record JAMOAC010000196.1, read on the forward strand.
AAACGATGACACGCTTTTTCTGGAAATAAAAGCTGAAGACAGTGGCATTATAATAGGCAGAAGAGGAGAAACGCTTGATGCACTTCAGTATCTGACGAGCCTTGTGGTTAACAAGAACAGGGATAGCTACAAAAAGGTATCGATTGACATAGAAAACTACAGGTACAAGAGAGAAGAAACTTTGGTAAGGCTTGCAAAAAGACTGGCAGACAAAGTAGTAAAATATAAAAAGAGCGTTACCCTTGAACCGATGAATCCTTATGAAAGGAAGATAATTCATTCAACGCTTCAGGATAATGAGTTTGTTGAAACTTACAGCATAGGAAGCGAACCGAACAGGAAAGTTGTAATAACTTTAAAATAAAAAATTTATCATTGAAAATTATAGTTTTAAAATATGTATAAGGAATGGTTTACGGCCATTCCTTGTTTTAATTAAACAGATAAAAGTATGTGCAAAATAAATGAAGACGAGGTTGGGCCAGTGACAGGTGACAGGGGACGAGACCCTGTCAACAAGCAAAAAAGGAGAAGGAGCGGAAGATGTTCGAGAGTGATACGATAGCTGCTATTTCCACACCCCATGGAACAGGTGGTATAGGAATTATCAGGATAAGCGGAGATAAAGCTTTTGATATAGCGGCAAAAATTTTCAGAGGCAAAAATGATTTTAAAGATATAAAATCCCATACAATCAATTACGGCAAAATAGTCGATCCGTCAAGTGGCGAGACCATTGATGAAGTTTTGCTTACAAAAATGAAAAAACCCAACACGTTTACCAGAGAGGACGTAGTTGAGATAAACTGCCATGGCGGAATCGTGGTGCTGAAGAGGGTGCTTGAACTTGTATTGGCGCAAGGCGCAAGGCTTGCTGAGCCGGGTGAATTTACAAAAAGGGCCTTCCTGAACGGAAGGATTGATTTGTCCCAGGCTGAGGCTGTCATTGACCTGATAAATTCAAAAAATGCTGAAAGCTCAAAAGCAGCGGTAAGGCAGCTTGAAGGAAGGTTATCGGAAAAGCTTTCGGACATAAGAAGAAACCTAATCGAGCTGATAGCCCATATTGAAGTTACCGTCGATTATCCGGAAGAGGATATTGAAGAAATAACCGCTGCGCAGGTAAATGAAGAACTGGATAAAATTGCTTCAAAGCTGGAGGAGCTGGCCAGAAGTTTTGAGAGAGGGAAAGTTATCAGGGAAGGTATTAGCGCGGTTATAGTGGGAAAGCCAAATGTGGGCAAGTCATCACTTCTCAATGAACTGTCCGGCAAAAACAGGGCTATTGTAACGGACATACCGGGCACAACGAGAGATATCATCGAAGAATATATCAATATAAACGGCATACCGGTGAGAATCATTGATACAGCCGGAATAAGGGAAACCAAAGACCTGGTTGAAAAGATCGGAGTTGACATGGCGCAAAAGGAAATGGAAAATGCCGACCTTGTGATTATGATGCTGGACGCCCGGGTTGGAATGGATGAGGATGATGCCGCAATTTATGATAAAATTAAAGACAAGAAGACCATAATCGTACTTAATAAGATAGACCTGGTGGATGAAGTTAATGTAACCGGTTTGCCCAGTGACAGGAATATAGTAAAAATGTCCCTTAAAGAAGGGACAGGAATAGATGAGCTTGAAAACGAGATTACCAGAATGTTCTTTAAAGGCGAAATTGTTTCGAATGATGAGGTACTGCTGACCAATGTGCGGCACAAGCACCTGATAGATATGGCAACAAGGAGTATAAGGGATGCACAGGAAGCATATAAAAATTCCATGCCAATCGACATGATGACGATAGACATAAAAAGCGCGGCTGAATACATCGGGCAAATTACGGGTGAATCGGTAAGCGAAGATGTGGTTCATGAGATATTCAGCAGGTTTTGCATAGGGAAGTAAATGAAATTCTAAATAAGCGGAAGGTGAGAAATATGGAATACCTGGCCGGAGAATTTGACGTAGTAGTTGTCGGAGCAGGACATGCAGGCTGTGAGGCCGCTCTTGCGGCTGCCAGGCTGGGATGTAAAACAATTGTTTTTGCAATGAACCTTGACAGCATAGCAAATATGCCTTGCAATCCAAATATAGGTGGTACTGCAAAGGGTCATCTCGTGAGGGAAATAGACGCACTGGGCGGAGAAATGGGCAAAAATGCCGACAAGACTTTTATCCAGTCAAAGATACTGAATTCGGCCAAAGGCCCTGCCGTATTTTCACTGCGAGCCCAGGTTGACAGGCGAAGGTATCAGATTGAAATGAAAAAGACGCTGGAATGCCAGGAAAATCTTTATGTAAGGCAGGGAGAGGTTGTCGACCTTATAGTGGAAGAAAATAAAGGTAATAAGAAGGTTACCGGTGTCAAGACTAACACCGGGGCCATATATAAAAGCAAGACCGTGATAATTACAACGGGAACTTATCTCAAAAGCAGGATAATCATTGGTGACTACAGCTACAGCGGAGGTCCGGACGGATTTTTCCCCGCAAACAAACTTTCGGACAGCCTGCGTGAAAACGGTATTGAACTGCTCAGGTTCAAGACCGGGACACCTGCAAGAATAAACAAAAGAAGCATTGACTTCTCAAAAATGGTTGAACAGCCGGGAGACGAGAGGATAGTCCCCTTTTCTTTTGAGACGGAGGAAATTGAAAAGGAACAGGTTTCCTGCTGGCTTACATATACCACCAGTGAAACCCACAGAATTATCAGGGAAAACCTGCACAGGTCCCCCATGTACAGCGGAATGATCAAGGGCGTGGGAGCAAGGTACTGCCCTTCAATCGAGGACAAGGTTGTCAGGTTTGCAGACAAGGAGCGCCACCAGGTGTTTGTAGAGCCAATGGGCCTTGACACGTATGAAATGTATCTTGCGGGGCTGTCTACTAGCCTGCCCGAAGATGTGCAGCTGAAAATGATAAGGACTGTTCCGGGCCTTGAAAATGCGGAAATAATGAGAAGCGCATATGCCATTGAATACGACTGTATTGATCCGACACAGCTCAAGAATTCTCTTGAGTGCAGAAAGATAGAGGGCCTTTTCTTTGCAGGGCAGGTTAACGGGACTTCAGGCTACGAAGAAGCCGCAGCACAGGGAATCATGGCAGGCATCAATGCCGCAAGAAAGGTAAAAGGCCTGGAACCTGTAGTGCTCAGCAGATCTGATGCATATATAGGGGTTCTGATTGACGACATTGTGACCAAAGGAACCAATGAGCCTTACAGGATGATGACGTCCAGGGCTGAATACAGGCTTCTTCTAAGACAGGATAATGCTGACCTCAGGCTTACACCTATTGGTTATGAAATTGGCCTGATAAGTGAGGAAAGATATGCCAAATTCCTGGATAAAAAAGCAAAAATTGAACAGGAAATTGAAAGGCTTAAAAGGACCAATATACCTCCAACCGAAAAAGTAAACAGCTTCCTGAGATCCAGAAACAGCGCCGAGATAAAAAGCGGTGTTAAACTGATTGACCTCCTCAGAAGGCCTGAAATAACCTATGAAGACCTGGCGGAAATAGATACTGACAGGCCGAAGCTCAGCCGTGCCGTAGCCGAGCAGGTGACCATATCGGTGAAATATGAAGGCTATATCAAGAGACAGATGCAGCAGGTGGAGCAATTCAAGAGGCTTGAAAACAAAAAGATTCCTGAGGACATTGACTATTCAGGCATACTGGGATTGAGTACGGAAGCAAGGCAGAAGCTGGATAAGGTACGGCCTGAATCCGTCGGGCAGGCATCCAGAATTTCAGGCGTCTCCCCTGCGGATATATCAGTATTGTTGATCTATCTTGAACAGATGAACAGAAATCGGGAGGATAAAGCATGAGCGATGAAAAAAACCTTACATCCATTTTAACGGAGGGAGCCCGAGAATTCGGAATTGCACTTGAAAATTCACAGGCTAACGCCTTTATGAAATATATGGATATGCTTAAGGAATGGAACAAAAGGATAAACCTCACGGCCATAGAAGAAGACGTGGAAATAGTTATAAAGCATTTTTTGGACTCCTTGAGTATTATTCCGTATATTGAGGGTAATGATACAAGTTTGATCGACGTTGGAACGGGGGCCGGATTTCCAGGAATCCCCGTAAAAATTTGCAAGGGCAATGTTAAAGTAACCCTCCTTGATTCACTGGAAAAAAGGATAAACTTTTTAAATGAAGTGATAAGCAGCCTCGGTCTGCAGGGAGTTAACGCTGTCCACGGGAGAGCCGAGGACTTTGGACAGAACCCTCAATACAGGGAAAAGTTTGACTATGCGGTAGCCCGTGCAGTAGCCTCCCTTCCGGTACTTCTTGAATACTGCCTTCCTTTTGTGAAGACTGGCGGCCTGTTTATAGCAATGAAAGGAAGCAACATTGAAGAAGTGGACGTTTCTTCAAAAGCTCTTGATGTTCTTGGAGGGAAAATAGAAAACATATATACCCTGACCATTCCATTAAGTGACATAAAAAGGAATATAATTACAGTAAGAAAATTACGACAGACGCCGACAAAATACCCCAGGAAAGCAGGCAAACCTTCAAAAGTGCCGTTGGTATAAGCCGCAAAATGCAGTAAAATAGCGCATTTGGACGAACGATTATCCGGCAGAAAAAAAGGAAAAACTTCCAGTTTGGCGAATTTATTTATCAGTACAAAAGATTACCGAGTCTAATAATACGGAGGATGATGCCGGATGTTAGAAAGTAAAATACAGATACCAAAGATTGAAAGAAAGGGAGATAAAGATAAAAAAGATATAATTTATATTAAAATTGAAAATATAAGACCAAATCCTTACCAGCCCAGAAAAAAGTTTGATAAAGCAGCCCTGGAGGAACTATGCGAATCCATTAAACAATACGGTGTACTACAGCCTATAAATGTACGCAAAATTACTAACGGACGCTATGAACTGGTTGCCGGTGAAAGGAGACTGCGTGCCGCCACCATGGCAGGGCTCGAGGAGATTCCCGCTATAGTGTTGAACGTGGATGATAATGATTCTGCCGTAATGGCTCTTATAGAAAACCTTCAGCGTGAAGACCTAAATTACCTGGAAGAGGCCGAAGGTTACAACAATCTAATCGTTGAACACGGGTTTACCCAGGAGGAACTTGCCCGGAAAATGGGAAAAAGCCAGTCTACAATTGCAAACAAGATCAGATTGCTCAAACTGTCACCCCTTATTAAAAAGATTCTTCTTGACAACAACCTTACAGAAAGGCATGCAAGGGCGCTTCTGAAGCTTCATGACGAGCAGCTTCAGTTAAAGATATTGAAACATGTCTGCGAAAAAGGCCTGAATGTAAAGAAAACGGAAGAACTGATAGAAAGGACCATAGAAAAGTATACAAACGAAGCGAAAAAGAAGTCTTCTGAAAAGAAATGTACGAAATCAATAAAGGATATAAGGATATTTGTCAATACAATAAGACAGGCTATAGAAATAATGAGAAAGTCGGGGGTAAATGCAAAGGGAGTACAAAGGGACAGAGGAGATTTTGTTGAGTTTATAGTAAGAATACCCAAGAAGCTGGAATGCTGATGAGGTTGGAATGAAATTATGATATTGAATAT
>JAMOAC010000495.1 GCA_023621975.1 Bacillota bacterium
TTATTTATCAGGCCAAAAAATAACCGCCCCTTTCACTGGCGGTTAAGACCGTTCCACTTTTTCTCCGATTGAGAGCAACAGATTTAATATAATTCCGAAAACAGCGGCAGTTGCTATTGCTGGCAATTGAGTTCCGAATACCGGAATCATACCGTTTTCGAAACCAAAGCTGCCACCGAGGCCGATGATTAATATAACGGCGATAACAGCCAAATTCTTGGATTTGAACATATCTACCTGCTTATCCAGCATGATGGTGATACCCTGAGCTCCTATAACACCAAACAAATAGATGGAAAGGCCGCCTATTACAGCTGTCGGAATGGAATATACTATATTAATCAGCGGTGTAAAGCAGGCAATGATCATTGTAATTATAGAAGCTGCAATTAATACAGGAACAGAGAATATTCTTGAAATAGCCATGGCACTGATATTTTCACCGTAGTTTGTTCCTGCAGGCCCACCTATGAATCCTGCTACAATATCACCTATGCCGTCTCCGATCAGGTTAAGTCCCAGCTTGCTTTCAATATCATACTTTTTGGGAGAATTTTTCTTCCTTGCAAGATCCTTTACATATATATCAAGTTGATATATATGCGCAGTGGATTCAGGAATGGTAGCAATTGCTATTGGCATTATAGCCGCAACAGCTGCAAGTGAAGGCTTAGGCAGTGTAAATACCGGCAAACTGAATATTTTGTCCGATGTTATCGTATTAAAGTTTATAAAGGGTATTCCGGTAATTGCACCTATAATTGCAGCCGCAATATATCCGGTAAAAAGGCCAAAAAGAATGGGAAGCTGACTTAGCTTACCTTTTAAATATACTGAATAGAGTATTGTTGAAACAAGTGTAATAAGGGCTATAATCCACGCCATGTTGCTGGCTAATCCTTCCTGAGCCGTATTTGCGACCGATTCCGGATATGTAGCTGCATTTGTTAATGCATTGGCTGCTAAGGATAACCCTATTACGATGGAAATACTACCAGTAACTGTTGGTGGAAGAACTTTGTCGATGGTTGCTTTCCCGCTGCGTTTAACGATTAATCCTGCTGCAATGGAAACAAGACCGGACATTACAATACCAAACTGGGCAATTGAGATTTTTTCGTTGAGAGTATAGTTTGCAAATGCTTCAGCGCCCATTATGGAAGAAATGGCAGCTATGTAGGAAAAGCTGGAACCGTAATATAAGGGAATCTTTCTGCCGGTTATCAGGATAAAACAAAGAGTTGCCAATCCGCTTGCGAAAATGGTTGTTGATACGTGAAAACCAGTAATTAATGCAACAAGAACGGTTGCGGGAAACATGACTACGATTTGCTGAAGAGCAAAAGGAATAAGTTCAAGTATCGGCGGACATTCATCAGGTAAATAGCCGATTTGTTGATTTTTTGTCGACAAATTAACTCACCTCCTGCAAATATACAATCTTTTATATTTAATCATAGACAAATTCTTTTGTAAAGATGTTTTGAAAAATAATTTATTACAAATGCTATATGTATAAAGTTACAAAATTATTGCAATATTCAAATTATATGATAAGATATTAATATACAATGATATACAATTCGGTAAATATTTTTCTTTATTTCACGAAAATTCGCGAAGGGGATGAATAATATTGGGTCTTGGGATGGATATCGGCATCGATTTGGGTACTGCGTCAGTACTCGTTTACATAAAAGGGAAAGGCATAGTGCTGAGAGAGCCCTCGGTTGTTGCAATTGACAGAAATACGAATAAGCTTCTTGCAGTGGGTGAGGAAGCCAGGCGCATGCTTGGCAGGACACCTGGTAACATAGTTGCCATCAGGCCGTTAAAAGACGGTGTAATATCCGACTATGACATAACCGAAAGAATGTTGAAGTACTTTTTAAACAAGGTGTGCGGTAACAGGGCTTTCAGGTTTTTCAAGCCAAGGATAATGGTTTGTGTTCCCAGCGGAGTAACCGAAGTTGAACGCCGTGCGGTAATAGATGCTGCCCTTCAGGCCGGCGCGCGTGCCACTTATCTCATAGAGGAACCTATTGCTGCTGCCATAGGTGCCGGAATAGACATCTCCAAAGCCTGCGGCAGCATGGTTGTTGATGTAGGCGGAGGAACTACAGATATAGCAGTAATATCCCTGGGAGGAATTGTTGTAAGCAATTCGATAAAAGTGGCAGGGGACAAGTTTGATGAAGCAATCATAAGGTATATGCGTAAAAAGCATAATATTATGATCGGCGAGAGGACCGCAGAGGATCTTAAGATAAATATCGGAACTGTATATCCAAGGGTCCAGGAAGTTACGATGGATATAAGGGGAAGAAATCTGGTAACAGGCCTTCCAATGACTATTACCGTGACTTCAACGGAAATGATGGAAGCACTCGAGGAACCTGTATCGAGTATAGTGGAGGCCGTTCATTCCGTTCTTGAAAGAACACCTCCTGAGCTTGCTGCAGATATCGGTGACAGAGGAATTGTAATGACAGGAGGAGGAAGCCTGATTTATGGGCTGGACAAGCTCCTTCAGGAGAGAACGGGAATAAATGTAATAATAGCGGATGACGCAATATCATGTGTTGCCATAGGAACTGGCCAGGCGCTTGAAAACATTGAATATATTGAAAGAACCAGCAAGCAGGAATATAAAAAGAAATAGTGCAAAGCCGGACAGCACCGGAACAATATAATGATTATTATAAGCAAAATAGGATAATATATTTATTATAAGTTAAACAGAATAATGTATGTTGATGCATATTTATAAATTATTGATATACAGGATATAAGTATCAGGAAATGGGTTATAAGTATAGTATTAGGAATTGAATGTAATAATAGTTTTAATAAATATTGTAATAGTTTAAATATAGTAATAGTTTAAATATAGTAATAGTTCTAATATATGCAGTAAAAGTTTTAAATAAAGGTAACGATAGTTATAATAAATGTGGTAAAAGTTTTAATAATAGAATTAAGTAGTAATAGCTTTAATAATTGAATGCAAAAAAGGGGTATCAATACCCCTATTTTTTGTGTTAATTAATTTCGCAATTATGCCGATAACAATGTAGAATGTGTAAATAACAATAATTTATATAAATGCCAATAACGATATTTTATATAAATAATGAAAATATACCGAAGGAGACAACCATATGATAAGAGGTTTGTACACTTCTGCGTGGAGCATGAAAGCCAACAGCAAGAAAATGGATGTCATAGCCAATAACCTTGCAAATGTAAATACTACGGCATTTAAGAAAGATACCGTTGTATTTGAAAGTTTTCCGGAGCTTCTGGCAAGGCGCGTAAATGATGACTCCAGAAGCAGGCTGAATCCTTCAGGAAGAATCGGTACACTGGATTTAGGCCATGATGTGGGGGAAGTATTCACTTATTTCAACCAGGGCCAGCTTGTCAATACCGATAATTATTTTGATCTTGCAATAAACAATTCCAGTTCTGCATTTTTCACGGTTGAAGTAATTGATGGGAACGGAGAAGCACGAGAGTTCTATACAAGGGACGGAGCATTTACTGTAGATCAGGAAGGATTTCTTGCAACCAAGGACGGCCACAGGGTGCTGGGCGTGAACGGGCCTATAATGATTGGAGAAGGCAAGTTTACCGTCAGGGAGGACGGAACCATATATAAGGATGATAAATACGTAGGCCGGCTGCTTATAAGGGATTTTACCGACACGACGACTTTGAGAAAGTATGGCAACAATCTTCTTGTAAGAACGGAAGAAACACAGGAAAGGCCTTTTGAGGGCACAGTAATGCAAGGGTATTTGGAACAGTCAAATGTAAATGTCATAAGAGAAATGGTTGATATGATTACGGTAATGCGTTCTTACGAAGCAAACCAGAAAATAATTCAGGCTCATGACAATACTCTTGGAAAAGCCGTAAACGACGTGGGAAGCATAAGATAACGTAAACGAAACGGTAAGCAAGGATAAAAGGAGGTTTTATGTATTATGATGAAGGCACTTTGGACCGCAAGCTCAGGTATGATAGCTCAGCAGTTTAATGTAGATGTAATTTCCAATAATCTGGCAAACGTAAATACCACAGCATTTAAAAAAGACAGGGTGGAATTTAAAGACCTGCTTTATGAAACACTTGAGCGTGCAAGGGTTTTGGAAAACGGCGGCAGGCCTGTAAACCTTCAGGTAGGAAGCGGTACGATGGTAAGTGCAACGGTTAAGGATTTTGAAATGGGAAATTTCGAAAGGACTGACAATCCCCTTGACTTTGCAATAAACGGAGAAGCCTTTTTCATGGTGCGTGGACCGAGAGGGGAAATCCTTTATACAAGAGATGGAAGCTTTAAAGTGAGCATTACTGATGAAGGAAAGAAAATCACCACTTCAGACGGTTATCCTGTACTTGACAGTATGGGAGATGATATAATAATTGACGATATTGACATATCAAAGTTAAATGTGTCTGAAACAGGAGAATTGAGCTATATAGACGAAGACGGGGTAACCATTTTGCTGGGGCAGAGAATAGGCCTTGCAAGGTTTGAAAATAGAAACGGCCTTGAAAGTATAGGCAAGAACTATTATGTTTCTACACCCGCTTCAGGAGAACCAATCATTGAAGAAGAAGATGGAACGCAAAGCATTTTATATCAAGGTTTTTTGGAGTCCTCAAACGTCAAGGTTGTTGAAGAGATGGTTAAGCTGATTATTGCCCAGAGAGCATATGAAATTAATTCAAAAGCCATACAGTCATCCGATGAAATGCTTGGGATTGCAAATAATTTAAGAAGATAAGGTAATTTAAGAGTGAAAATAAATTAAAATAAATAAATTAAAATAGAAGATAAATTAAGAGAAAAGCTAATTTAAAAGAGAACATAATTAATTTGAGAAGACAAGGTAAATTAAGTGAGAAGATAAATCAAGAGAGAAATAAGAGAAATAAATAATATAGAGAAGATAAAATAAGAGGGAAGATAAACCAATAAGATATGATGACCGCAACCCGGAGGTATGGGAATGGAGATAAGTGGTATCACGCGGGGATTTGTTAATAATTCAATAGAAAGCGCTAAAAGCAATGCTGTCCAGGATGATTTTGAGAGGATGCTGCAGGACGCTATTGCCAATAAAGATGAGAAAAGGCTTAAAGAGGCTTGCAAAGAGTTTGAAGGTATAATGCTCAGCATGATGTTTAAACAAATGAGGAATACCATACCTAAATCAGACCTTATACCTTCGGATGCAGGCAGGGATATTTTTGAATCAATGCTGGATGAAGCGCTGATGGAAGAGGCCTCGAAAGGAAGAGGCATAGGATTGGCGGATGTGCTGTATAAACAGCTGAGCAGGAACCTGGCAGCCCAAAAGCCTGAAAATCTGGCAGGCCAGGAGTCTGAAAATATTGAAGGCAATAGCTCAAAGGATGAAATTGATATTACCTCTGTTAAAGGAGAAAGTTCGGGTGGATAATAAAAAAACAAAGACCGATAAAAAAATACTTATTGGAGCAATTATCATATCCCTGGTACTTCTGTATGCAGGGGTTTTTTTATATCACAAGCCCGATAATGCTGCAGAGACCGCAAACATTCCGCATGACAGTATTGACCACGCGGAAGATGAGGCAGGCAATCAGGCCGGCACATTCCATCAGGACCTGGTAAAATATAAACATATTCAGACTGAGATTAATGGATACAGGCAGGAAATACATATTCTTGAAGTAGATGTAAGTGACGATAGAGTTGAAGTAATGCCGGTTCTTTCATTCAACAAGGTGTATGGTTTTGACCTGCTCAGCAACATGGCTCGCGAACACAATGCTTATGCTGCCGTAAATGCCGGTTTTTTTCATAAATATGGTCAGCCTTCCGGAATGGTGGTTGTGGCTGGGAAAATGTACACCGGTTCAACCGGAAGGTATCCTGTCCTGGTAATTTCCGATGGAAAAGCGTATTTGAAGGAGATACAAACGGAGTATTTCATAGAATACAATAACGGCTACGATAGCAACAGGTTTTATATAAATGACATAAACCGGCCTGCAAAGCACGGTGAGGTGGTGCTTTATACACCGGAATACGGGAGTACAAACAGGCTGGAGAAGGATAATATTACTGCAGTTATACAAAATGGCAGGGTTAAGGAAATTTCACGAATGTCCGGCGAATGTAGCATACCTGGCGACGGAATGCTGCTGTCGGCAATTCTTCCTGCAGATAAGGACGAGGATGTTTTCCCGTTCAAAGCCGGCGATGAAGTGAAGTTCAGGTATGAGCCGGATATCGGCAAAAATGCGCATGCATACGAGTGCGGCAGCTGGATTGTCAAAGACGGTGAAATTGTAATCGGAGAATGGGATGAATGGGTAGGTGTAATGACAAACAGAGATCCAAGGACTGCTGTTGGAATCAAGGATGACGGTACTCTGGTATTTATAGTTGTGGACGGCAGGCAGCCCGGATTCAGTGAAGGCCTGAAGGGAAAGGAACTGGGAGAGTTTATCCTTAACTATGGAATAAGGAATGCAGCCATGCTCGACGGCGGCGCATCCAGTGAAATGATCGTAAAAGGCGAAATTGTTAACAGGCCATCATATAAAGGGCAGGAGCGCCCGATAGCAGGGGGCATTATCATACGCCTCTTTTAACCAAGTTAACCAAAGGGACGGTTCTGTTGGTACCCTGTTGGCACCTTGTTTGGAGCGACCGCCTTTTTTGATAGGTTTGGTAGCAGCTGGAGGAAGCAGACCTTTTTTCTTAATCTGTTGTTCCCACTTATTTATTTTTCTTAATTTGTTGTTCCCACTTCACTTATTTATTTTTTATTTAGATGGTAAACCGTATTTTGCAGCTATTGCCCTGACTCCAGGAGGGCTTTTATAGTAATCTTCAATTACAGATAACTTGCAATTGCAGATAGCTTGAATTTATCTGTATATTTTCCAGCCATTTTTCACCCCCGATTATTAGGATACACAACTGTCCCCATTTGTACAATTTTGGGGGTCCAGACCAAATCATCCCTGTTTACCAAATTATCCCCTGTTTTCTTCTGGTGTTTTTCATCAGTTCAGGACGGTTCCATAACACTTAGTGACACGAAATCGTCCCCTGTCACCGTTGTCACCCTGTCACCGCCCTCACCTTTCACTGCTTGTCACTGCTTATGTCATTCTGTCACGGTTCAAGGTGTTAGTTAATATACTGTTTATATAAGCGAAAGGTGAGGCGGTTAACATGAGCTACATAGTCGAATTAAGAAATATAGGAATGAAATATCATTCACTGAACGGAGAAATAAACGCACTGGAAAATATAAACCTCTCTGTAAAAGAAGGCGAATTCGTAAGTATAGTAGGGCCAAGCGGCTGTGGAAAATCAACATTGCTTTCCATTATATCGGGTTTGCTGACACCTACCGTTGGAAGCGTATTAATAAATGGAAAAGAGGTACACGGAACCTCCAATGAAGTGGGATATATGCTTCAAAAGGACCACCTGTTTGACTGGAGGACGATTTATGAAAATGTAATACTTGGACTTGAAATAACCGGTATGCTAAATGCCAAGACAAAAGAAAAGGTACTTAAGTTGCTGGATACATACGGCCTTTATGAATTTAAAGACAAATATCCCAGCCAGTTATCAGGTGGAATGAGGCAGAGAGCTGCCCTTATAAGAACCCTTGCCACTGACCCGAAAATACTTTTGCTGGATGAGGCATTTTCAGCACTTGATTACCAAACAAGGCTTGCAGTAAATGAAGACATATATTCAATCATTAAAAAGGAAAATAAAACGGCCATACTGGTTACCCATGACATAGCAGAGAGCATAAGCATGGCTGACAGGGTGGTCGTACTTACCAGGAGGCCGGGAACTATAAAAAATATTCATGAAATA
>JAMOAC010000147.1 GCA_023621975.1 Bacillota bacterium
ACATTGAAAAATATACAATGCATCTTTTAAATCATCTGTAAGCTTTGTCTTAACAAATACGTCTATTACATGAATACAAGGCACCGAGTAAATGTAAACTTCTCTGAATATGCCGCTAAACCTCCAAAAATCCTGATCTTCCAGATAACTTGTAGCACTCCACTTGTTTACCCGTACGGCAAGCAGATTTGAACCCGGCCTGACATAATCAGATATTTCAAATTCAAAAGGCATGTGGCTGCATTGTCCATAGCCTATTCTTTGACCGTTTATCCAGATGGTAAAGGATGAGTTTATACCTCCAAAGGAAATGAGCACTCTTCGCCCGCTCCACTCCTCGGGAATATCAAACCAATGCCTGTACAGTCCCGCAGGGTTTTCATCCGGGACAAAAGGCGGATCAAGAGGGTATGGATATTCTACATTTGTATAATTAGGCTTATCATATCCATGCAATTGCCAGTTTGAAGGCACAGGAATGCTGTCCCAGTCACTGTCGTCATAATCTTCGCAATAAAATCCGTCAGGCACATATGCAGGATGCTCAAAATACTTGAATTTGTACCTTCCGTTCAGTAGCAAAAAGTACGGTGACAGGCCTCTCTCCCCTGTCAGTGCCGACCTGGCGTCAGCAAACGGAATGAGGGCTGCCGACGGTTCTTCCGCATTATCAGGCAAAAGCCTCATATAGTCTTTTTCATGAGCCTTCCGATGTTGTCTGCAATCTTTTGAATATTTAAAGCGTCCTTCAGGCATAATTAAGACCCCCTATATTAGTAGTAAAGCGCTCTTATACACTGTCCGTTATGGCTGCCTTATATTCTGTCTGTCAGGGCGTCCTATGCACTGTTGGAGACACCCCTGTTCACTGCCTGTTAAAACTGTCCCTGTCTTGTTTTTTCTTTGCCGTTATTCATGGCACAGAGCCGTCTCCTGTTACCCCCCCTGTCACGATGCTGTCAATTATCTTTTGCATCTGCTCAAACTTCTCTTCCATATCTGCAACCATTTTAAACTGGGTGCGTGCCCGGTCCAGGTTATGCTCCCTTCTGTGAATCTTAAAGTATATGTCGCCGTTCAGATAGTCGGTAAGAAAGCGTATACCGCATTCAAAAGTCATAAGCCTGGCGCAAAACGGAAGATATTCTACTTCCGTGGGAGTAAGGGATTTCCCCGCAGCTTCAAGGAATCCTTTTGCAAAGCTTTCGTACAAGCCCAGGTCCATGCATACCTTGGACAAATCCTTTTCATCCTCATCTGCACAGTTTGCCCCTGAACGTATGGCGTCCCCGAAATCATAAAGGGACAGGCCGGGCATAACCGTATCCAGGTCAATAACACAAATTCCTTCTCCCGTAGCGTCATCAATCATTACATTGTTAAATTTGGTGTCATTATGTGTAACCCTCAGGGGGAGTTTGCCCTGACTGCTCAATTCAACAAGAACCCTGGTATCATTTTCCCTTTTAAGCACGAAATCTATCTCCTCTTTTACCTCTGCAGCCCTGTTCATTATGTCTCTTTCGACCGCACCGATAAAATCCCTGAAACGTTTGGGGGTGTTGTGAAAATCAGGTATTGTTTCAGCCAATTCCTCAGCAGGGAAATCCGAAAGAAGTTCCTGAAACCTTCCGAAGGCCTTTCCGGCATTGTAAAAATGGCACCTGCTTTCGACCACCTGATATGTCCTTGCATTTTCAATAAATACATAAGCGCGCCAGTAGTCACCTTCAGGGCTTTTATAAAAGCTCTTCGAATCGACGGTAGGTATAATGTTCAGCGTATTTCTCATGGGATCCCCACCCGAGCGGATTATTTTTTCCCTCAGGTGGGAAGTTACCATCTCAATGTTTCTCATGAGCTGTTCGGGAAATTTAAAAACATTGGTATTAATCCTCTGCAGAATATACCTATGTATGTTGCCGCCGGTTTTTCTGAAATACACTGCAAAAGTATCGTTTATATGGCCAAAACCATAAGGTTCCGCTTTTATAAATTCTCCTTCAAAATTAAACCTTTTCACGATTTCATTTAACGGAAATTTGCTGCCTTCACCCATTGCATTATTCCTCCCACAGCTTTTCCGGATATATCCCTTTCTTTACCATCTCTGCTATTGCCTGCTTTATCAGCGGCTTATCCCCCTTATATGTAACCCCGTACCAGCGCTCTCCTGACTGTAAAACCTTAACTTTCGCCTTTCCTTTAAGAATAAGCTCGCCTACAACATCCGGCAAAAAATACTCGGCTTTAAGTATATTATCCTTGTTGGCTTCAAGGAATTTTGGAAAGCCTGCTTCCAGTTCATCAAATATACTCGGGGTAAAGCCCCAGAAATTCATTGAAACAATGCTTTCTGCAGGCACCTCAACCCAGTTGCCGTCATCGTCGGCATATTTTGCAACACCCATAATTTTTTTAATTTTTGTACGCTCCCTGATTTCCTCCAGATACCCTTCAGCATTTACCTTACATATGCCTCTTGCAACATGGCCGTTTTCAGTCAGTGTGTTCTCCAGCACAAAACCAACCATTGCGTATTGGCGGACGGCGCCTGAATCTTCCACATCTTTCAGGTAGTCGTACATAATTTCAAAGGAAGTGGAGCCGTAAAAATCATCAGCATTTATAACTGCAAAGGGAGTATCAACAGCATCTCTGCAGCTTAATACCGCATGCCCCGTTCCCCAGGGCTTTTCCCTGCCGTCGGGAACACTGTAGCCTTCCGGCAAATCGTCAATTTTCTGATAAACATAAGCAATATCGGCTATTTTCCCAATCCTGTTTCCGATTGTTTCCCTGAAGGCCTCTTCCATCTTTTTGTTAATTACAAAAACTATCTTTCCGAATCCCGCTTTAAGGGAATCATATATTGAATAATCCATTATTATTTCATTATTCGGACCGATGGGGTCAATCTGCTTGAGCCCACCGTATCGGCTTCCCATTCCCGCAGCCATGATTACAAGTGAAGGTTTGTTCATGTTCCCCTCACCTCCTAATCATCGTATCCGTTCGGATTATTTACCTGCCAGTGCCACGCATCCCGGCACATTTCTTCAATCCCTTTTACCGCCGACCAGCCCAGTTCCTTCTTTGCCCTGGAAGGGTCCGCATAGCATTCTGCAATGTCTCCGGGCCTTCTTTCCACTATCCTGTATGGTATCGGCTTTCCTATTATTTTTTCGAATGTTCTGACCATTTCAAGGACACTGTATCCACGCCCCGTTCCAAGGTTATAGGTAACAACTCCCGGATTTGATTTAAGCTTTTCCAGGGCTTTCAGATGTCCCAGCACCAGGTCCATCACATGAATATAATCCCTCACGCCGGTTCCGTCACGTGTCGGATAATCATTCCCGAACACATTCAGAACATCAAGCCTGCCCATTGCCACCTGGGTAATGTACGGAACCAGGTTATTTGGAATGTCTTTGGGGTCTTCGCCTATACGCCCGCTTGGATGTGCCCCTACGGGATTAAAATATCTTAGGATTGCAATATTCCATGTATCGTCTGACTTATACAAATCATTCAGTATTTGCTCAATTATCAGCTTGGTCCGCCCATAGGGATTTGTGGCAGAAAGAGGAAAATCCTCCGTAATCGGTACCCTTTCAGGATCTCCGTATACAGTGGCTGAAGAACTGAAAACCAAATTTTTTACGCCATACTTTTTCATCACTTTGCAAAGCACCAGTGTGCCTGTAATATTGTTATAGTAATAGTCCAAAGGAATTGACACCGATTCTCCCACTGCCTTTAATCCGGCAAAATGCATTACCGACTCTATTGATTCCTGCCTGAATATTGTTTCCAAAGCCTCACGGTCAAGTATGTCCGCCTTGTAAAACTTCAGGCTCTTTCCCGTTATCTCCTGGACCCTTTTCAGTGCTTCTTCCTTGCTGTTACATAAATTATCAATTACCGTCACTTCGTAACCCGCATTCAAAAGCTCTACGCATGCATGGCTTCCTATATATCCCGCTCCGCCTGTAACCAATATTGACATAAAAACACCTCATAAATATGTAATATCAAATTCCAGTATACACCACTACAAGGCTGTTTCCTCATGTTTATTTTTCTTCAATTATTATTTTATACCTGCGAGTGATCTTTTTCTTTATCAATAAAATCAGATTATTTGCACTTTTGAACAGAGGCGCAGTTAGACGTTTTATCTCAATATTCTGGCATCAGAGGCTGAATTATCATATAATTGTGTTAATTAATTGTATTGGCTGCTATGATTAATTGTGTTAGCTGTTGCGTTGCGGTTTCACTTGACTTTTGCTTGCTGCATGAACAGGCAGTTGCACACAATATTCAAACTGGTCTTGTGTCAAACTTTGCTCAATTTCATTGTCATTAGTGTGAGGTGACAGGCAGGATGGATTATGTCAAAACTCCACTGAAAGAAGAATTAGTCATAAAAAAAATCGTAACGGTACATTATTTCGAGTACGCAAAGGATTATGTATTCGAAGGTGAAAAGCATGACTTCTGGGAATTTCTTTACGTTGACAAGGGAGAAGTGGAAGTCATGGCAGATGCCCTTGGATATAAATTGAAACAGGGAGATATAATTTTTCACAAGCCAAATGAATTTCATAATATGTGGGCAAACGGCATTGTCGCCCCCAATCTTGTTGTGGTTTCATTTGAATGCAGGTCAAAGGCTATGAAATACTTTGAAAACAAAATTTTGAAAATCACCGACTTTGAAAAGAACCTGCTTGCCGAAATTATTCGTGAGGCCAAAAATGCATACTCTTCCCCTTTGGACATACCGTCTCTTAAAAAGCTTGAAAAGAGAGAAAACCCCTTATTCGGATGTGAGCAGCTTATAAAAATTTACCTTGAACTTATGCTCATAAATATGATAAGAAAGGGAATAAAACTTGAAAATGAGAAAAAGCTTTCCATGTCCGTTAAGGAAAGATCAGAGAAAGATATGATAAAAAAGATAACCGTCTTTCTGGAGGACAATGTAAAAGGCAGGTTAACTTTTGATGATGTGTGCCGGTTTTCATCGCTCAGCCGCACAAATCTCAGGGTATTATTCAAGGAAAGAACAGGTAACGGTGTTATGGAATTTTACAGAAACCTTAAAATTGAAGAAGCGAAAAAAATGATAAGAGAAGGGCATCATAACTTCACGGAGATATCGGACATTCTCGGCTATTCCTCAATCCACTATTTCTCCAGAGCTTTTAAGAAAGCTACAGGTATGACGCCCTCTGAATACGCAGTATCCGTAAAAATGAAAATATAGTTGCGTTTAGGCTTCATTTTCCACTACAAATGTCTTTCCCTGCCAATTGCGCAAAACAGCTTTTTCCTTCCCTATCCACAATAAATAGTTGGGAAGAATGGGTGTCTTGCCCAGGCCTCCGGGGCCGTTAACAATATATGTGGGTATAGCCAGTCCTGAAGTACGTCCTCTTAAGGATTCCATAATCTCCAGGCCTTCTTCTATTTTCACCCAGAAATGGGACGTACCTTTAACGGTCTTTGGATGGAAAATATAGTAGGGTTTTACCCTTATCTTCAAAAGGCCTTGATTCAGTTTCCTCACCACATGCTTGTCATTGTTGACCCCGTTTAGCAGTACCATCTGATTGCCCAACGGAATACCGGCATCTGCCAGCATTTCACACGCCCTTTTTGATTCTTCTGTTATCTCCATAGGACTGTTAAAATGTACATTTACATAAACCGGATGGTATTTTTTCAGAATGCTTACCAATTCAGGAGTTATTCGCTGAGGAAGCGTCACGGGAGCTCTTGTTCCAAAGCGGATAATTTCCACATGCTTAATACTTCTGAGTTCGGAAAGGATCCATTCTATGGCCGCATTGCTGAGCATGAACGCATCTCCGCCTGTTACAAGAACATCCCTTATCTCCTTATTGTTCCTGACATAGTTTATAGCGGCTATCAGCTTATCCTTTGGAGCATGGGTATCGCATTCGCCTATTAACCTTCTTCTCTGGCAAAATCTGCAATACATGCCGCACATATTGGTAACTTTTATAATAAGCCTGTCAGGATACCTTCTTGTTATAAGCTCTTCAGGCGTCCATCCCTGTTCATCCATGGGATCGAGCTCGCCTTTTGGGTCCAGCTCGCTTATGGAAGGTATTGCCTGCCGCCTTATTGGACATGCCGGATTATCAGGATCAATAAGGGATAGATAATATGGAGATATAGCATATCTGTATGTCTCTCCCACCTTGGAAATGTTTTCCTTGTCTTCGGATGAGAGACCAATTATTGCACTAATATCTTCCACATTATCAAATCTGTTTTTAAGCTGCCATCTATAGTCGTTCCACTGTTCTTCAGTGGCATTCAGCTTTTCAAGAATCTTTTTCTTCTGAAACTTGATTCTTTCATCGTCCTCTATGCCTGTTTTAATCTTATTCTTTATTGCTTCATAATCATCAATGCTGCATTTCAGTTTTTCAAATCTTTCCTGATTTGTTTCGAAATTCCTGCATAAACTGTTTTTATCCATATATACCAACCCCCCTAACATTAGTAAAGTTTATTAAACACCTGTCGCCTTATTTTTCGTAATCCTATAAATGGCACAAATTAAGAATATTGCCCAAGTAATAATCTTTTTTATCTTGATTTTATTTTGCCCGAATTATTTTATCTTGCTGAAATAATTATTTTGCCTGAATTATTTATCTTCCCTGATTTTGCTTAAATTTTTTGCATGAAGGAAAGCATATAGACAAAAAAAAGCAGTTCATCACCTAACCCTCAGTGAAGACTGCTTTATTGGCAAAGTTATACATACTCTTCCCTTCAAAGCTTTCGAGGTTAGCTGACGGATTCGGGCTGAAAGGGAATTAGCCCTACCGGAAAATATTCCGGATTCACCCCAAAATTGGTTCCCCCGTATCCCGTTTTCTTAAAAACAGGAATTCAGCATTTACGATATTAAATTATAATAAATTTTTTTCCTATTTTATTATAATATATAAACAGCGAATTCGTCAAACAGTATAAATTCAAATTTATCACATCAATACATGCCTTTTTATCTCATTCCGATGCATGTTTTTCTGTATATGCTCAAGCGGGAAATAATATACGAAATGTTGCTTTCAGCTCCCATATTAAGGTTTAGCCCCTGGGCTGTCAATCCATCAAAGCAGCCGCCAGTTTCATCGTCAATCAGGGACATGCCTTTTGAGTTAATTCCCTCGTACCATGCATGGCATTCTATTGCCCTGCGCATGTATTTCTCATTTCCCGTTACTGTATATGCTTCCATATATGCCAGGGCCGTTTCACAGGCCTCTACCGGCTGTTCATCAAATTCAGCCGGATTTTTGCCCTTAACATACCATCCGTTACAGCCGACAGGTTTGAAATATCCATTCCTGAACAGCACATTTTCAAGAAATCCCAGGCTTTCCTCAGCCGTACCAAGGTACTTTTCATTGCCCGTAACCCTGTATGCAGCAAAAAGGGACCACGGCAAAGTACCGTTACTGTAAGTAATGGCATTTTCGAACCATTTCCATTCGTTATCGGCATTTATGTCGTACAGGCAGCAAAGAGACTGTGCCATTTTATCAATAAGGTTTTTCATTTCCGCACTGTCAATGAATGAAAGACCTATTATGGAATAGGCCTTTGCCCTGGGATAGCTGAGTGATTCTACGTTTGGCAGGGCTTTTTCGAATATATATGACAATGCATGTTTAACACCTCCAGGTATGCTTTTGCCGGAAAGTGCATATCCCAGTGCCCAGATGCATCTGCCGAAGCAATCTTCCGAACCTTCATCCTCCAGCCATTT
>JAMOAC010000185.1 GCA_023621975.1 Bacillota bacterium
ATATCGAACCTCGGCAGCTGGTGGAAAAGGCCCTGGAACTTGTTCCGTCAGGTAATATCGGGATAGCCTATACCTATAATGAGCCTTCGATATGGTATGAATTTGTATATGATACTGCAAAGCTTGTCAAGGAAAAAGGCATGGTGAATGTGCTTGTAACAAACGGCTTTATAAGCAGGGAACCGTTGGAGGAACTTCTGCCTTATGTGGATGCGATGAATATAGACGTAAAAGCTTTTACGGCTTCTTTTTACAAAGATGTATGCCGTGCTGAGCTGGACGATGTGAAACGAACGGTTGAAATATCGGCGGGTAAATGCCATGTTGAGGTTACCAACCTCATTATTCCGGGCTTAAATGATTCAATGAAAGAAATTGAAGAATTGGCCGAATGGCTTGCATCTATCTCGCCTGAAATTCCTCTTCACATCTCCAGATTTTTTCCGAGATATAAAATGAGGGACGTTATGCCTACACCTATAGATACACTTATAAAGGCGAAAGAGGTGGCAGAAGGCTATCTGAAATACGTTTACCTGGGAAATGTATGACAACATTTAGCCGATTTTCTGTAAATATACAAAAGAACCTGAATTTTTTGTAATAAAAATTTTAAATAGGTTTACATGGAAATTAAAAACAGGGTATAATTCTAGTATGGGAATTGACGTGCAAGTTTATGTAAAAATAACTGCAATAGCGGTATTAAGCCGGTTATGCAATTCTCACTATGGATAAAACATCTTTACGGATGTCAAGGGTGTGAGGTTTGTTGAATTTATTTAACAACATTAACATTAACGACTTAATTAACAATTTTGCAGGCTATATCGGCATTGAAGGTCCTTTGGATGTTATCAAGTCTATAATTGATATAAGTATAGTTTCCTTTGTAATTTATAAAGTTATCATACTTGTTAGGGAAACAAGAGCCTGGCAACTAATTAAGGGTATAATATTCATACTTATTGCTTCTGAATTAAGTGAATGGCTTGGCCTGCGGACAATTGCATTCATACTGAACAATATAATCACGATTGCAGCAATAGCTTTAGTGGTCCTTTTCCAGCCTGAGCTCAGAAGAGGGCTTGAGCACATTGGCAGAAGCAGGTTCAGGGACTTTTTTAACTTTGATGAGCCCAGTACCCGTATTAAGCTTACAGCCGCAATTGAAGAAATAGTAAAAGCTTGTACCGAAATGTCCAGGTCGTACGTGGGTGCGCTTATTGTCATAGAAAGAGAGACCAAGATAGGAGAAATTATCAATACCGGTACCCAGCTTGATTCGAATATAAGTTCAGAGCTTTTGATAAATATTTTTACACCAAACACTCCACTCCATGACGGGGCGGTCATTATTCGGGACGGCAAAGTTAAAGCTGCAGCGTGCTTTCTCCCCCTAACGGACAATCCTAACCTCAGCAAGGAACTTGGCACCAGGCACAGGGCGGCTTTGGGCATAACTGAGGTTTCGGATTCCGTAGCGGTTGTTGTATCTGAAGAGTCAGGAAAGATATCCCTGGCATATAACGGAGGGTTAACAAGAAACCTCACTCCCGACATACTGAGGAAAGCATTGAACAAGCACCTGCTGGAAGGCAGTTCTTCCGGTAAAAAGCTGTCTTTATGGAAGGTGAGGTCCAAATGAAGGATTTCTTGTCAAAGGATGCAACAATTAAAATATTTTCAATTATCGCAGCAATACTTCTGTGGCTTTATGCTTTGAACTCCACCGATCCTTTCCATACAAGAAAATTTTATGTTAATTTAAGGATACAAAATGAAGATACCCTTGCAGAAAAGGGATTGGTTCTGAAAAACAAGGATTTCAGGAAAAATATTGAGGTCCTTGTACGGGGAAGAACGGAAGCATTAAGCAATTTAACTGCCGATGATTTTACTGCCATTCTTGACTTTTCCAAGGTCGAGTCTGAAAAGGATACAAAAATAAGGATTGATGGTCCATATTATAATTCAAATGAAATAACGATACTTGATGTAAATCCGCAAGTAATTGAAATAGAGTTGGAAAGACTGAAAAAAAAGTCATTTCCTGTTGATGTGAAAATTGAGGGAGAACCGCAACCGGGATATAAAGTTGTAGGCTTGTCATATGCGCCGGAGTTTGTGGAAATTGACGATATGGAATCCGTTATAGATACCATTGAGTCTATTGAGACGGTTGTTGATGTCAGTAATTATACAGGTATCGTGGATATAAAAAAGGATTGCAAAGTATATAACAAGGACGGGAAGGAGATCCCTTCCTTAAGCAAAAACATAAGCGTCAATGTCAGGGTGGAGATTGCGAAGGAAGTACCCATCAAACTTGAGGTTGTAGGAACTCCTGCAACAGACCACTTTGAAGGGGCAAGGAATATAACTCCAAACAAAGCCCTGATTAAAGGTTCACCGGAAGTTCTGGCAAAAGTTGGAGAGCTAAAAACAGAACCAGTGGATATAACAAATGCAAAAGAGAATATTAATGTTACAAGCCCTATTGTTTTACCACCCGGAGTAACGCTCGTGGATACTCCCCAGGAAGTTAAGGTTAACATTTCCATTGAAAAAAATGATATAAAGGAATTTCTCTTTTCGCGTGAAGATATATCTTTACTCAATACCGTTAACGACAATTCATTGGAGTATCAGATAAAGAATGAAACAGTTACCGTCCGCGTAAAAGGCAGGCAAAGCAGGCTGAATAATTTGAGAAAAAGCGATATAAAGCTTCGCCTGAATATGGCGGATTACAACAGAGAAGGAAATCACAAGGTAGCGTTGGACGTTGTTTTACCTGCCGGATTCAGCCGTGTGGGTGAACAGCAATTTATTGAGGTAAACGTTAAAAAGGCTGAAAGTGAATTAACAGAGACAGAATAATCATTTGAACGGAATAATCAAGTGATATGTTTATTAATTCAAATATAAATGATCTATAGAAAAATATTGAATAAATGCCTCCCTTCCTATTTATTTTCCCGGATTGCGCAAATGGGAAATGCGTATTTTTTCTTGAAGGTTTTTTTGTCTACATTTATAATAAAAAACATATAAATATATTGCGACGAAGAAAATATGTTAAATTTTGTTAATGTCGCAGAATAAACGGGGGTTATAATAATGGGTCGACTTTTTGGAACTGATGGAGTCAGAGGAATTGCTAATCATGAGTTAACGCCGGAGCTTGCGTATAATCTTGGAAGAGCTGGCGCATATGTTTTAAGTGCCGACGTAAAACATGCACCCAAAATCCTGGTAGGAAGGGACACAAGGATTTCAGGAGAAATGCTTGAATCCGCACTTGTTGCAGGTATATGTTCAGTCGGAGCCACATGTATATGCGTAGGCGTACTGCCTACTCCTGCGATTGCCTATCTGACCCGCTTATACGGAGCCGATGCAGGAGTGGTTATCTCAGCTTCCCACAACCCATATGAATTTAACGGAATAAAATTTTTCAACGGCGACGGCTACAAGCTGCCGGATGAAACAGAGGAAAAAATTGAATCCATAATTCTTGACGGCAGTGAAGAGCTTCCAAGGCCGACGGGAAAGCAAATAGGCGTCAAAATCACAAAAGAATCTGCAATTGACGATTACATATCATTTTTAAAGAAAAGCATCAGCTGCGATCTTAAAGGATTGAAGATTGCCGTTGACTGTTCAAACGGTGCCGCCTATAAAGTTGCTCCCAGGGTTTTTGCCGAACTTGGAGCAGATGTAAAAGTAATAAATAACGAACCGGACGGTATAAACATTAATTTTGAATGCGGTTCCACCCACATAAACGGACTCAAAAAATTTGTTGTTGAGTCAGGCGCTGATTTAGGCATTGCATTTGACGGAGATGCGGACAGGGCGCTTGCAGTGGATGAAAAGGGTAATTTGGTTGACGGGGACCAGATAATGTCCATCCTTGCTCTCGAATTCAGGAAGAATGGAAAACTTAAGGATAATACACTTGTAGTGACCGTAATGAGCAACATGGGGCTTCACATAATGGCTAAAAGAGAAGGATTGAATGTGGTTAAAACCAAGGTGGGTGACAGATACGTCCTTGAAGAAATGCTGAATAAAGGCTACTCAATAGGCGGCGAGCAGTCAGGACATATTATTCTTTTGGACCTGAACACGACGGGAGACGGGCTTTTGACTGCGATCAAGCTGCTGGAGGTTGTCAAGACATCTGGTAAGAAGCTTTCCGAGCTTGCGTCTGTTATGCAGGTACTGCCGCAGGTTTTGGTAAATGCCAGGGTAAGTAATGAAAACAAGCATAAGTACATGGAGGATGAAGAGATTTCAAGGATGTGCAAAGAACTGGAAGAGGAATTTAACGGCGAAGGCAGGGTACTGATAAGGCCTTCAGGTACTGAACCTCTGGTAAGGGTAATGATAGAAGGAAAGGACCAGGAGTATATAGCAAAAAGGGCAAAAGAACTGGCTGAACTGATTGAACAAAGGCTTTCGAAGGCAAACTGAGGCAGTACAGGGGGAAAGCTGGAGCAGAGTATATAGGGAAAGCAGAAGCAGGACAGAGGAATTTGGAGCAGTACAGAGGAAAGCTGAAGCAACATGTAGAGAAATGACAATGAAAGGATGCTGAAAAAATTAGCCGGATAGCTTAACTAATGGGAACCGTTAAAAGAAATGCGGCATATTGAAATAATACGGGGCTATATGAAAAAAGTTGTCCGGCTTTTATTAAATTGTGATAAAATAGTATTTGGCAAAAAGAAGTACTCGGCATGAGCAAGCAGGTTGAACAAAGCAAGCATGAGTACAGATACAAGCAAGCATAAGCACGAATGTAAAAGGCATGAGTGCAGATGCAAATAAGTATAAGTACAAATGCAAGCAAGTGAAAGTGCAAATGCGAGCAAGCATAAGCACTTATGCAAACAAGCATGAGCGCAGATGCAAGTAAGTATAAGCACGAATGCTTGAAAGCATGAGTACAAATGCAAGTAAGCATAAGTACAGATGTTAGTAAGTATAGTAGCAGTTGCAAGTACTTATGGGAAATGTGTGAGTAAAAATTGTGAAAGGAGATGATGCGGAAAAATTCTAAAGCAGGAAAAAAGAATATATGTAAAGAGAAGAGATTGACAGAGCTGAAATGAATAAAAAAAGCGCCTGGACAAAAGCGAAAGCTTTTGTTGACGAGGAGAAGGAGGTCACAGCGGTCGATACTGCAGGTGATCGATACTTCAAGCGATTAATTCTGCAGGTTACGAACGACGCTGTGAGTTATCGAAAGATTCGGCGGAAACCTTCCGGTCTGCCATGATCGTTAAGACTCTACAAAAACTGCAGGCGACTGCAGAACAAAGTGAGTCGGAATGGCCGCTCTGTAAATCAATTCTCGAGGGGTATTTTGCTGCTTCATACCATTTATTCTTCCAATGCAGTTTTTAAGAATTTAATTCTGCAGGACTTTCAGGAATTTACTTTTGCAGGGATTAAATGGGGCAGCTAATACTTTCATGAAAAATTTCGTCATTGAAGTCAAATTAAAATTTATTTGCTGGTAGGTTTATTTTGTCCGGAGGCAGAATTTCCGGTGCAGGAGATTTGTCCTTTAGAAAGTGGAAATTTTGTGCCTGGTACCATGCTGGAAATTTTGTGTCCAATACCATAGATATTTTGTGTCTGATAACTGTATATCCAATTTATGTCCAATAATGGTATATCAGGCATGGGGAATTTATTACTAAAAACTGTTAATGGAGGAAATCAATAATGTGTGGAATAGTTGGTTATATTGGTGACAAAAATTGTACACCCATACTGTTAAATGGTTTGAAAAAGCTTGAATATAGAGGATATGATTCTGCTGGTATTGCGATATACAATACACATGGCCTGAAAGTTGTCAAATGTAAAGGAAGGCTTTCAGCGCTTGAGGAAAGGATAAATAAGGAAAAGCCCTATGGTTTTTTGGGTATAGGGCATACAAGGTGGGCGACACATGGAGAGCCAAATGATGTAAATTCCCATCCTCATATCAGTAAATCCGGGAAAATTGCTGTCGTTCACAACGGCATTATTGAAAATTACTTAAAATTAAAGGAATTTCTAATTCTGCAGGGTTATGAATTTGTATCAGATACCGATACGGAAGTAATTGCGCATCTTGTGGAATATCATTACAAGGGAGACCTGGTGAAGGCTGTAATTGACACAATATCAGAGCTGGAAGGTTCATATGCTCTTGGAGTAATATCCCGTGACAACAATGAAGAATTTGTCGCGGTAAGGAAAGACAGCCCGCTTATTGTAGGTCTTGGTAAAGGTGAAAACTTCATTGCTTCAGATATTCCCGCCATACTGGAATACACAAGGGATGTATATATCCTTGAAGACAGGGAAATTGCCGTTGTGCGTAAAGACGGGGTCAAAGTATACAACTACTTCGGCACTGAAGTTAAAAAGGAAGTATTCCACGTGGACTGGGACGTCAGTGCGGCTGAAAAGTCAGGCTATGAACACTTCATGATCAAGGAGATTTTTGAGGAGCCGAAAGTTGTAAGAGATACAATTAATCCCAGGATCAAGGGAAATGATATTGTACTGGATGATATTCAAATTTCCCCGAAGGACCTTGAGAATATTGAAAAGATATTTATTGTGGCATGCGGTACTGCGTACCACGCTGGAATTGTCGGCAAATATATTATCGAGAAACTTGTGAGGATACCTGTAGAGGTGGATTTGGCTTCAGAATTCAGGTACCGTGACCCGCTTGTTAGTGATAAAAACCTTGTGATAATAATAAGCCAGTCGGGAGAAACCATAGACACGCTTTTTGCCCTCAGGGAAGCCAAGAGCAAGGGAGCAAGGGTGCTGTCCATCGTTAATGTGGTTGGAAGCTCTATTGCAAGGGAATCTGACAATGTGCTTTATACCTGGGCAGGACCTGAAATTGCAGTTGCTTCAACAAAGGCATACAATTCACAGCTTGCGGCACTATACCTGATTGCCCTCGACTTTGCCGTAAAGAAGGGTACCATAGATGCCCAGGCTCTTGACAGGCATATAAAGAATCTCAAAGCCCTGCCTGATGCGATTGAAAAGGTATTATCGAACAGGGAAAATATTCAGAAATTTGCATCCATGCATTATAACGCAAGAAGCATATTTTATATAGGCAGGGGCCTTGACTATGCTCTGTCAATGGAAGGCTCGCTGAAGCTGAAGGAAATATCGTATATACATTCTGAAGCATACGCAGGCGGTGAACTGAAGCACGGCACGATTGCCCTGATAGAGGATGGCACGCTGGTAGTGTGCTCCATGACACAGGACAGTCTTTTTGAGAAGACGCTTAGCAATGTAAAGGAAGTTAAGTCCCGCGGTGCAGTGGTCATGGCAATAACACAGGAAAAGAACAGGCATATAGGCGATATTGTGGATATGGTGATAACAATTCCTGATGTTGATCCATTTGTGGCACCGGTGGTGGCAATCACTGCCATGCAGCTTTTTGCATACTATATGGCTGTCCAGAAGGGATGCGATGTGGATAAACCGCGCAACCTGGCCAAGAGCGTGACGGTGGAGTAGTCGTTGCA
The DNA here is from genome assembly GCA_023621975.1 of Bacillota bacterium. Next base: position 7,575 of record JAMOAC010000185.1, read on the forward strand.
AAATCCCGCAGTAGATGTTGTATAATTCAAATAAAGTTGACTCCATTAAAATAAAGTTCGCTCTATAAAAATATAGTCCGTTCCAAAACCTCGCAGTAGATGCAGGAGAAATCTTCATTTGCTGCGGGGTTTGTTTTCTGTAAGAAAGGGTTAAGGGGTAAGTAATAAGGCTAAAGGTATTGATTTTAAAGGAATTGAAAACGATATGTTG
>JAMOAC010000486.1 GCA_023621975.1 Bacillota bacterium
AAAGGAAGGCCTGTAATAAAAGAAGATGGTATAGAAAAAAGCCCGAAAAAAGGGATTTTTGGGAATGAAGAAGAAAAACCGGAACTCAAAAATCCCTTTTATTCTTTCTGTCAACAATTGTGGAATTTACCGAATTATTGGTCTCTTACTATCATCTAGAAAATAAATATTGAAGAATTAATCCTTACCCGAACTCATCACAAAAGCAGAAACATCATTTTTTACTACAGGACGGAATTGCTTTGTACCTTAATAACAAATTATATAGCAATTTAAAGCATATCAAGAAAGAGACGGGCTGTCGATTCTTATACACAGGTTACACAACCTGGAAAATATAAAACTTGAGGTAGTCCGTCTCCGGAACATTCCACAGGATGGGATGGTCCGGGGCCTGCTGGCGGGCTTCAATCTGCCTGAGGGATACGGTGGCGTCCTTTGCGGCACTTGCCAGTATTTTGCGAAACAGGTCGTCCGTCATGAAGTGGCTGCAGCTGCATGTAGCAAGATATCCGCCCCGTGGCAGTATTTTCATGGCTTTCAGGTTAATTTCCTTATACCCGCGGGCGGCATCCTGGACTGTTTTGCGAGATTTTGTGAAGGCCGGCGGGTCAAGGATGATAAAGTCATAGTCCCGGCATTTCCGGTTTGCCAGCTCTGTCAACAGGTCAAACACGTCCTCGCACAGAAAATCCATTTTTCCGTCCAGCCCGTTGCGTACGGCATTTTCTTTTGCCATGTCGATAGCCGACTGTGATATATCCACGCATGTCACATGCTCAGCCCCGCCCAGCGCAGCGTTGAGGCCAAAGGAGCCGGTATGGGTAAAGCAGTCCAGCACTCGCTTGCCCCTGGCAATCCGGGCAACAGCAGCGCGGTTGTATTTCTGGTCCAGGAAAAAGCCGGTTTTCTGACCGTTTTCAACATCTACCAGGTATCTGACGCCGTTTTCGCATATCTCCGTCACAGCAGATTCCGGCACGGGTATGCCTTCGAACCGGTACCAGTCCTTGTACTCCGGCAGCCCTTCCCGGGTACGCAGGGCAATGTCGTTGCGTTCGTAAATTCCGGTGATAGTTTCGCCCATTTCAGCAAGCACGTCCCAAAGGGCGCGGTAAACCACATCCTTGACAAGTTCCATGCCAAGGTAGGTAATCTGTACGGACAGGATGCTGCCGTAGCGGTCCACTGTCAGTCCCGGCATCTGGTCAGCCTCACCATGAATCAGCCGGCAGCAGGAGAAGTCTGCGCCAGGCATGACGGTCTTGCGGTATTGAACGGCATACTCCACACGGCGGCGCCAAAAACGGGCGTCAAATACATCGTTGGCGTTGCGTGAAATAAGCCGAACGGTAATCTTGCTGGCATTATTGTAAAAGCCCGTACCCATATATGCATTTCCGGCAAGCACATCTACCAGTTGTCCATTTTGGGGCGTACCCACAATTTCGCGAATTTCCTCACCGTATATCCACGGATGCCCGTTTTTTATACTGCGCTCTGCCTTGGGAGATATTTTGACTTTTGGATACTGCCGTTCCTGTTTCATCTGTGTCACCTTTCAAAATAGTTTTTTTCTGCGCAGATTGTAGCATATTTCTATTCTGCCTTCAACATGCTTATTTTAAACAGACCGGAGTTTGCGGAAACTTTTCTCAGGGCAGGTACCTCGTTTTGCGAAATATATGATTCCAACAGCTATCAAATAGGTTGTATTCATATTTATTGCTGCTGTGGCTGCCGTGGTATCGGGTATGTGTTCAAAAACTTTAAAAACCGGCTTTATCTTAAAAGCATGCTTGCAATAGGTGGAAACAGCAAGTCTCTGATAAAAGTGAGTTCGGACTGACAAAACAGCTACAATTGCATGGCTATCCTGGCGGTATGCCGGAAACCTTTAATAATTTATTTTCCTTGTAACGGTTTTCATATTGGCCATCCTTTTAACACTTATACTTCATACTTATAATTTTTAAATACTTACACTTAATCTTACACTTAATATACTTGTGCTTATAATTATAGAAAGATTTAGCAAAATTACACAAATACTTATTGACATTTTGGTCTATAAGTTATAGACTTATAATATGAGGTCGATACTTTATAGACCAAGGAGGTTATCATGAAAGATTACAGGCTTTCAGAAAGTGAAAGAAAGTTTGCAGAATTGATTTGGCAGAACGAACCGATCGGCTCGGGAGATCTCGTGAAGCTGTGTGAAAAAGAAATGAACTGGAAAAAGTCTACGACATATACGGTACTGAAGAAGCTATGCGACAAGGGCATTTTCCGAAATGAAAATGCTGTAGTTTCATCCCTGGTCACAAGGGATGAATATTATTCCAGGCAAAGCATACGTTTTGTTGAAGATACCTTTGGAGGGTCTTTGCCTAAATTTTTGACTGCTTTTATCAGTGGCAGAAAATTGAGCAGGCAGCAGGCTGAAGAGTTGAAGAGGCTCATTGACGAGCACAAGGAGGGATAGGAATGAACAGCTTGTTTCTTGCTGTTTTGAATATGAGCCTTACGGCAAGTTATGTGATTTTATTTGTAATAGTTGTCAGGCTGTTTCTTAAAAAAGTTCCGAAGTTCATCTCCTATGCCCTGTGGGGTGTGGTGGCATTCCGCCTCATCGTCCCGTTTTCCTTTGAAAGCGTGTTCAGCCTTCTGCCGCGCAATATGAATTTTATTCCAGTCTCCCATGATATAACCAATCTGCAGAGTCCGCAGATTAACGGTGTTGAAGTAGTTGATCCGTTTATAAGCAATGATCAATTTATAAACGAGCAGCTTTCTGCACCGCATGTTGAGGCAGGAGCTATTGAGGAAAGCGTTATCGGGGCAGGCTTGAACCCGCTTCGGATTTTTGTTGAAACAGGGTCATACATATGGGTTTTGGGCACAATAGCACTGCTTGTTTACAGCTTTCTTTCTGTTCTGCTGTTGAAAAGGCAGCTGAAAAGTGCCCGGTTGATAGGAGAAAACATATTTGAAGCGGAGAACCTGAGAACACCCTTTGTGCTTGGGTTAATAAGCCCCAGGATATATTTGCCGGCTGGTTTGGAAAAAGAGGAACGGAATTATATCCTCGTGCATGAACAGACCCACATCTGCCGGAAAGACCATATCATTAAAGCATTGGCTTTCCTGATAGTTGCCGTTCACTGGTTCAATCCGCTTGTATGGATTGCTTTCAGGCTAATGAGTACGGATATGGAATTATCCTGTGACGAAAAAGTATTGAGAGTTATGAAGGAAGACATCAAAAAGCCTTATGCCCAATCGTTATTGTCTCTTGCCGCAGGAAGGCATATTTTAAGCGGAAGCCCACTTGCATTCGGGGAGGGGAATGTGAAAGTGAGGATTAAGAATGTTTTAAACTATAAAAAGCCCAGGTTCTGGATAGTATTACTGTCGGTCATCATTGTAGCGGCAATCGGAATGGGGTTGGCGGCAAATCCCAGGTCTGAAGCATCGTTTAACGGGTTTTCCTATAAAGTTGAAGAAATTTTGTATCAAGCTGGCATTTATTCTTTTGCCTATACATTGGATACTGCGCCCCGGTACAGCATTTCATCCGATTACATCCTTTACGGCAAACAGGTCAATGATGAAGACTGGCAAATGCATGGCGTGATACATCCATGTAAAATCAGCAAGCAGGAATTGAATTCACTGTTCATTCCGCCTTTTGTTCCGCCATATGACAATATTGAAAAGGTAATTGACCAGGTAAAATTGATTTACCGTACCGATACAGGTGATGACAATAATACATTCTATCTTGTAATGCAGCTCAGGAACGGGGATATACTGCTGGCTGCTGGCTATGATAACGAGGATTTCCGCCACATTCGATGGCTGTTCAGACTGGAAAAAACGGGTGATTTTGATGATGAATCCGTTGATAAAAATCCGGATGATGAAAATGTCAGCAATGATAATCAAAATACCGTTACGAGGGAACTTGTGAATGAAAATACTGAGATGCAAAAAGAAGGGAATGAGAAAGGGATTGGAAATAATGAAGAAAAAGAAATTGCAGAATTCGTAGAAAAAAACCTTGAAATTATAATGTCATCACCAAAAGGGGCATCGGATCCAAATGATTATATTAAGGCACACCAGGAAGAATATGAAATTATTAAAAAGATAGGCGGTGAAAAAGCACTTCAATACATGCTGTCCCAGTTTGAGAGCGGCAATGCGGAGGGGCTTCGCGGATATATAATGATGCAGCTGTGCAAGGAGCTTCTGGGGATTCGAAACAATGTGACTGACGAAAACCTCGCCCCGCAGGAATGGTATGAGGCCCTGTCAATCAGGCAGGAAATCAAACTTCCGGACTTTAAGTATGAAGGAAACGATCCTATAGAAAAACTGGTCTACGATACAGAAATCAAAAAATACTCTCAGCCCCAACGGGGATTTACGATAGTTGCACCTAAAATTTTCGGAAGCTATGAAGAGGGCAGACTGCTAAAAGTATTTGTAACTACCTACAGCGCGACTTACAGGCTTTATGGCAATGTGCTGGAATTGATGAGCGGCAGCGTTGTTCCATCGGCTATAACTTATAAAAAGGATGAAAGCGGCAACTACGTGCCTGAAAAATATGAGCAGGCAAAGGACGGTGCAGACTGGATGCCATCCATCAAAAAGTTCTGCACAATGCCCTTATCGGGAAAGAAAATACCTGGGCTTGCCGATAAAATAATTGAACATTACCAGAATTATGATGATATACGCGCCCTCCATTGGGAAAATCTATCCAGGCATTTAATAGCAAATGGCATCAAGAGAGCGACTCTTTTTAATTCCCGCGGCGAGGTTGAATTTTCTGTGAGCAGACCGGAATATGTTGATTAGTTGTAATTGTGATTTGCCAAAATACCGTCATGACCTGCGAAATTTACCCACGCCTCAAAAATGTGGGTAATTTTTTATTTTCCGCCTGTTTAAATTGTCACAATTTTAAATATTATTTGTTACATAAATGTTGTTTGTTATATAATAAAATGCAATTAAAGCAAATAAAGGTAACAAAAGTATGAAAATTTTTAATTTTTGATGAATTTTTACTCAATATATAAATGAATATATCCGAAACTTAATAAAAAAGGGTTTATTGGAGGTTTGCAAATCCTGTACTTGCATTTGTGAGGCATGTTTGGATAAAACAATCAGGGGGCAGATAAATGGAATTAGCAAAAAAGGCCAATAAACAGTCGATTTTATTTTAAATTATAATGTATCTCATATTTATATTTAATTTCGCTACAGGGTACATATCAGGTAAAAACACACTTACGCCTTTATTTGTTTCTGTCATGTCAGGACTGCTAAATTGTTTGGCTTTGCTTTTCATATATTATAAAATAAGCAAAACCTCAAGGTTAATCAGGTATATTACGTTGGCAGGGTTATACATAAACCATGTATACATGGCAATTTCAACAGAAATTCCTTTGAGTGATTTTATTGTATTTGCCAGCCTGATTATGATGTCCTTGATGTTTTTTGATAAAATATTAACGAAACTGGTCCTGGCAGTTACTGTATTATCACATATGGCTTTTAACATTTCAAAAATATTTGACAGTATAACAATAATTGATGCTGTTTTATGCTTGCTTGCATTTGCCGGTTTTATCGTGGTTACATATGGTTCATTGAAAATATATGGGGAAACAGTCAGATTGATAGAAACCAATACAGTAAAGAAAGCAGGGGACTTTAAACATATTGGGAATATTGCCAATTACATATATGAAAAAGTAACTCAACTGGGGACCGAAATTCATGTGCTCAAAAACGGCAGCACTGAATTTAAGGAATCTCTGGAAAAGGTCACTAAAGCTATTGAAGAGATAGCGGAAGGTTCTTTAAATGTAGTTTCCGATACTGAAAAAATAGCATTACATGTCTCTGAATTGGAGAAAACCATTGCAGCTAACCGGGAACATATAAAACATGTTGCTGAAAATATGGATGAAATAATAGAAAATAAAAACCAGGGTTTAAAATTAATGAGTGATTTGAGGGAACTGACGGAAGCAGCTTCAAACGCAATAGCAGAGATAGACAAAATGGTTAATGAAACCAGCATTAATACAGAAAAAATAGTATCGGCACGTGAATTTATTAAACAGATATCTACCCAGACCAATATACTGGCCTTAAACGCAGCCATAGAGGCATCCAAAGCAGGGCAATCCAGTAGGGGCTTTGCCGTGATAGCAGAAGAAATAAGGGGATTGTCCGAGGAAACCAACAAGTATCTTAAGGAAATACAGACTTATACAACAGCATTGACCGAGAGTGTAGTTAATGCCGTTAATGCAGTGGGTAAAGTAAATTCAGCCATAGAGAATGAAATAAAAGGTGTAATAGAGATGAACAACCTTCTGGACAAGATACACGACTCCACCACATCGACGCAAAATTATATGGTTCAGCTGAATGAATCCGGAGAAACAATTTTGGACAAGGCAATAAAAATAAAAGAGTCAATAACGAATTTATGTGCCGTTAATGAAGAGTGTTCTGCAAATACTCTGCAATCATCCACTAACCTTAACAACCAAAACCCCTACGTAGAATCCATAATAAATCTCATTAACAACCTGTGCGGAATGGCGGATAACCTGAGAGATAAGTCCATGGAAATAAAAATGCTGATTGACGCCGGGTTATTGATAGATTATCTTGAAAATGAGGGTTACAGTAATGAAAATCTTGAAAAGGTATGTTCCAGGCTGAACATAACAACGGCATATGTGGCGGATAAAACGGGATATGTACACTATTGCAATGAAGAAATAGGAAGAGGTGTAAACCTGTTTTCGTTTGATAAAAGTTTGGAAAAATTATTGAACGGTGTTGATTATATTGTAACCCCCATAAAACAAAGAGCGGAAGACGGAAAAATATACAAATTCCTGAGTGTGTACAGGAATAATAAATTTTATGAGCTGGGCATGGATTTAACCGGAACAGCGGAAGTACAAGCCGGGGTAGTGGACGCTTATGTGTCCTGACTTCCTGCAAAGTGCAGAAATAAAGGGATTATTTTGAACTGTGTATATTATGCAAAACTAATAGGGTGTATGCAGAACCAATAAGTTGTTATTAAAATGTCAGAATAAATTTGAACCATGAAGAAAAAACGACAGTAAAGGAATGTGATATATTGCTATTTGAAAATAGTTCCAAGAATTGCATGTGTTCAATGAGTGAGTGCCTGAAATAGACAGAATAGTACGCTTTCGTGATTAGCTGCGTTCCAATGAAAGTGACCGTGACAAATATGCTCAAGTCAAGCGAAATTTGGCAAAGAACAAATGGCAGCATGTTCAGCACTATGTAGATACCAAAACATCAATAGTGTAGGGAATCCTGTTGCGGGCGAACGGATGTAAGGGTTGATTTTACTTGTTTTTTCAAACTATTATCTAGTTATTATCAGATTTTACATAAAGAGTTAAAAGCTTTATGGGATTAAAATAAGTCGCGCATAAATAGAGAAATAAAGTTGTAAAGTGGGCTGGAGGAAAAGGGCAACTGTTTGACGCATTTAAACAGTATTATTCTTTGATGCTCCTCAAAGGCCGATTGATAGAAAACATAAAAAATGATACTCTAAAAAATTTAAATATAAAGATATTACAGTTAGCATTTATGTAACCCTAGTATTTGTTAAAAAGGTGATTTTGTTCTATTTAAAGGAAAGCGAAACAGTAC
>JAMOAC010000399.1 GCA_023621975.1 Bacillota bacterium
GTTTGGGACGTTTTTTCACTTTTGGAAGTTTTGTGGGGACGTTTCTTTACTTTTTAAAAACGATGGGAACGATGGGGACATTTCTTTACTTTTCACACATTAAGTATTAAAAGTATTAAGTCTGAAATCTGACGTAAAATCAGGTATAGACACGGAATATGGCCTGAAAAATACCAGTAAAAAGTCAAAGTTAAGCACGGTACCAAGATATGATGGAATATCCAATGAGATGCCTGTCCGCTTTTTGAAAAGTATTAAAAGTGCAGAACTGTCCCCTTAATTTAACTGTCCCCTTAATTTAATTAATTGTCCCCTTAATTGAACTGTCACCCTTAATTTTTGTCCCCTAAATTTTCAAATTCAAGCCGGAGTTTTCTGCCTGAGTCGCTGCCTCTCGTTTCAGGAGAATACACAACTATGTCCATACTGACACTTTTTGAATCTTCAAACCTTTCGGAATCGTGGTGCAGAATATCATATCCGATTATAAAATTAAATTTCACAGGGATAATCCGCCCGCTTTTATCTACAATGTTAAACTCCAGCTTGTTAATTTTGGAATCTGCAGGACTGGTCCAGTATGGGTTGAAACCAACACTTATTATTTTGCCTTTTATCCCGTAAGCAGGGATATTGATCTCACACCCTTGACGGGCAAAATTTGTCAGTACATACTTAAGCCTTTCAATATCACTGTAATTCATTTCATCCACACCCATAACACCGGTACATTTTTAACAAAAAACAGAAAAAAATTATTCAAACAAAAGCGTTCAATATAGTTTATGTTAACCTCAGCCATTGTGTTACCTAACAGCCATTATGTTACATAAAAACCCGCTCATATATCTCACGAAAAATATACATAATTATATATAAGAAAAAGGAGTTGTATCCGGAAGTTTTATCACTCCGGAACAACTCCTTGTTTACAGTCCTCGCTGAATACCTACCTTAAAGCTTCAGTGCCTACAGCATAATCACTTTATTGCTTTGCCTCGTTCATAATTATTATATGCCTGTACCCTCTACATCACTTTATGCTTATAGCTTCCACGGGACACTGACTTTCTGCTTCCTTTGCAGAATCAAGCACGCTGTCCTGTATTTCATCTTCAGTGGCTACCGCTTTCCCGTCATCGTCCATTCTGAACACCTCGGGACATATATCGCAGCAAAGTTCGCATCCGATACAAAGTTCCTTGTCAACGTACCCTTTCATATTTATCATCTCCAATTTCACTAATTATTCTTAAGCCATAAACATTTCAATATCGCTGTCAGCATTTGTTATTCCGCCAATACCGAACTTCTCAACAAGTACGGAGGCAACATTGGGTGAAAGGAACGCAGGCAGTGTCGGTCCAAGACGAATGTTCTTCACCCCAAGATACAGCAGAGCCAGCAGAACAATTACCGCCTTCTGCTCATACCATGCGATATTGTAGCTTATTGGCAGCTCATTAACATCATTAAGGCAAAATACTTCCTTCAACTTCAGTGCAATTACTGCAAGTGAGTATGAATCGTTACACTGTCCGGCATCCAATACTCTCGGAATTCCCCCGATATCTCCCAGATCCAGCTTATTGTAACGGTATTTTGCACATCCTGCTGTCAGTATAACGGTATCTGCAGGCAGCTTCTTTGCAAATTCGGTGTAGTATTCCCTGCTCTTCATTCTGCCGTCGCAACCTGCCATTACAAAGAACCTCTTTATCTTTCCTGCCTTGACAGCTTCAACTATTTTGTCCGCAAGGCTTAAAACAGCATTATGGGCAAAGCCTCCGATAATTTCTCCTTTTTCAATTTCCACAGGAGGAGCACATCTTTTTGCATGCTCTATAATTTCAGAAAAATCTTTTGCTTTTCCGTCTTCCCTGTCCGGAATATGTTTCACACCCGGATATCCTACAACACCGGTAGTGTAAACTCTGTCTTTATAGGAATCCTTTGGAGGAATAAGGCAGTTTGTAGTCATAAGGATCGGCCCGTTAAAGCTTTCGAATTCCTTGTCCTGATTCCACCATGCATTTCCGTAGTTACCTACAAAATGGCTGTATTTCTTGAAAGCCGGATAATAGTTTGCAGGCAGCATTTCTCCATGTGTATATACATCCACTCCTGTTCCTTCCGTCTGCTTCAGCAATTCCTCCATGTCCTTAAGGTCATGTCCGCTTATCAGTATACCGGGATTGTTTCTTACACCGATATTTACCTTTGTAATTTCGGGATTTCCATAAGTAGATGTATTAGCCTTATCCAAAAGTGCCAGGACCTCTACTCCGTATTTACCTGTTTCCATAGCCAGTTTAACCAGGTCATCTGCAGTAAGGCTGTCATCAAGTGTTGCAACCAACGCTTTCTGCATGAATTCATATATTTCGTCATTGCTGTATCCCAGGATTGCAGCATGCTCCGCATATGCCGCCATGCCCTTGACACCGTATGTGATAAGCTCCCTTAAGGACCTGACGTCCTCATTTCCTGTACTTAAAATTCCTACGCTTGCAGCCTTTTTCTCAAATTCATCAATGCTTTCCCCGTACCACACTGCTGCGTCATGAACATTTCCATTTACGTTTATTCCGGCTTCTCTCAGCTGGTCCCTGATTTCATTTCTGAGCGCCAGTCCTTCTCTTATCTTATCTACGAAATAGTCCTTATCAAAGTTGACATTTGTTACAGTTGCAAACAAGCCTTTCAAAATAAATCTGTCAGCCTTTTCGTTCTTAATTCCTGCTTCCTTAAGCTTCAAGTTATATATTGAAACACCCTTCAATACGTAAATAAGCAAATCCTGAAGTCCGGAAACATCCGCGGACTTTCCGCACACACCTTTTAATGTGCAGCCCGTTCCTTTTGCAGCTTCCTGGCATTGATAACAAAACATGTTCATTAAATAACGCCTCCTTTGTCTTTTTACAATTTCTATATTTAATTCCTTATTGAAAGCACTGTCGGTTTTAACAATGCAAATCTTACTTTTTTCACGATGTACATTGGTCAGTATTAAATGCTTTGTAGTGCTGCAATTATTTTCTTCTCTTTTTTTTACAGACCCATTATAATATAATAAAAATAAAAAATCGGTAACCAATGTTACGCTTTTGGAAAGGTGAATGAATTTGTTTAAGGTAATTGACAAGGAACTTCTTAAATGCCCTTTGTTTCACGGAATCGAAATTGATGAACTGTCATCTTTGCTGTACTGCCTGAAACCGAAAATTCGCATGTACAAAAAAAATGACTTTATAAAAGTTGCGGGCGATAAGTTTGACAGCATAGGCATTATCCTGCAGGGCGAAGCAACAGTTAATAAGGAAAATATAGCAGGAAACCGCGTTATTGTGACAATCTTAAAACCCGGAGACATGTTCGGTGAAACCCTTGTATTTTCAAACCAGCCATCGTGGATCGCTACCGTTCAGGCCCAGAAAAAATGCAAAGTGCTCTTTATTAAAGGAGAAAGCATTGTAGGCGAGTGTGCTAAACTATGCCCATGGCATAAGATACTTATACAAAATATGCTTAGAATTGTCTCAGAAAAGGCCCTGGTGCTTAACAGTAAAGTTGAATATCTTTCCATTACCAGTGTGCGTGAAAAGATATGTACGTATCTGCTTGAACAGTATAAAAAATCAGGCAGTTCCACTTTCATTCTGCCAATGAACCGCAAGGAACTGGCGGAGTTCCTTAATGTATCACGCCCTGCACTGTCCAGGGAAATGAGCCGGCTGCGCGATGAAGGAATTATCGATTTTCATATGGCTTCAGTAAAAATAATTGATCCGGACCGGCTGAAATATTGTTAGTCTCGAAAAAAGGGACTTTTTTAGCCCCTCTTTTCACTTTTTATCTTTAGCCCCTCTTCTCATAAAGCTCAACCGTTATTGTTTTCTTTCCCCTGTGTACTCTTATAACAACAGGATATTTTCTGGTATTTACAAATTTAAAATCCGCTGTGCCGTATGACACTGTTGCATCTTCACCTTTTTCAACGTAACCTACATCCTTGGAATGTTCATGTCTTTCGGTTACCTTAAGCCCCGCCTCTTCTACTGCATTATACAAGGTAGTTGAAATCTGGCATATGCCTCCGCCGATATCGTAACCCTTTACCGGCCCATTTTTTGTCTTTATGATTATTGGCGCTTCTTCATATCCTTTTGCTTTAGTCCTTTTTCCTACAACCGCGTTGAATGAAAACTCCTCGCCGGGGTTAACAACCGTTTTATCGATCTTTTCAGAAGCAATATATATATTGTTCAGCCTGGACTCGCTTTTATCAAGCAAAGGTGTAGTGCTTTTGCCTATCAGTTTAAATTTGCTCTCCGACTTTTTTTGCTTGTCACCCTCCTTCCCGGCAGTTTTGGCTTTATTTGAGGTGTTTTCCTTTGAAGCGGTATCCTTTTGAGCAGTTTCATTCGGAATGACTGTCTCCATCACGAGACTTACTTTTTCACCTTCTGCAGCATTCATTACAGCCTCCAAGGTTTTCTCAATGTTTACCTTTCTCATTTGCGTATTATTTCCGTCCTGTTTATTATCACCCCCCAACAAGGTCATCTCCTGTTTTCCGTTAGTTCTTGCAGCAATATCCCTTATAATTTCAAGGACCTCCGATTCTTTCATTCCGCCAACATTTTGACCTTCCAGGTAAACATTGTCTTTGACCGTTCTTTCTGCAGTTTCATCTTCTTTATTTTCAGGCCTTTCATTTGCTGCAGAACATGATGAAAAAAGCAAAACAACTAAAACCGCTGCGACTGCAGCTTTTAAAATTCCGCCCTTAAAATACGAAACTGCCCTATTTTTTTCATCCATACAAACACCTCCGTAAGTTTATTATTGGTGTTATGGACGATTATATGAGTTGATTTATTTTCTAAGAATGAAACCATTTATCAATCTGGGTTCCGCTTTTTTGAACGCAAGGTATAATAGAAATAAATTCCATATAATGTAAAAAATAAAGCTACTGCCAAATTTATTTATATAAACTATTTGCTTAAATAAAATATTTATTTGAATTACAAATAAGGAATCGGTGGTATTTATGAGATAAATATTATACGATATATATAGTGCAAAGATAATATTATACAATAATACAAGTGCCGTACAACAACATAAAAATTTATAATAGCAGGGGGTTAAGCTATGGATGCAATTAGTTCAAGCCTGACAACAACCGGTATTATTGCCAGCATCCTTTCCGGTATCGCTGCCGGATTGGGCTCACTGCCGTTATTATTCACTAAAAAAGTTTCAGACAAGCTTCTGGATACAATACTGGGATTTTCGGCAGGAGTAATGCTTGCCGCTACATCGTTCAGCCTGGTAATTCCTGCAGTGGAACACGGTGGCGGCGGCTTAAAAGGAATATCCCTGACTGCATTGGGCATTATTCTGGGGGCAGTTTTTCTTGATCTTATAGACAGGTTTTCTCCACATGAGCACATGGTTCTGGGCAATGAAGGTACAAAGACCAAGTTAAGCAAAATATGGCTTTTTATTATTGCCATTACTATACATAATTTCCCGGAAGGTCTGGCAGTAGGTGTAGGATTCGGTACGGGGAATACTGCAGACGGCCTTTCTCTTGCAATAGGCATAGGGCTGCAGAATATGCCTGAGGGGCTTGCTGTAGCACTGCCTCTGGTGCATGAAGGCTATTCAAAATCAAAAGCAATACTGATAGCATTTGTAACAGGTCTTGTTGAGCCCATAGGATCGCTTTTCGGCTTTTTACTGGCTCATATTGCCCGTCCCGTTCTTCCCGTCGGGCTTGCATTTGCAGCAGGTGCAATGCTTTTTGTTATAAGTGATGAGTTAATTCCTGAAACCCATACAAAAGGATTCCAGCGAATTGCAACTTACGGTGTCATTATAGGGTTTATTGTAATGACAGCACTCAATTTCCTTATGGGATAGCCGGTGTTTTTCAAATAATATACCGGCACAAATTCAGCAGCTGTCGTCTCTCGTTATTATTGTAGCCAGGGTGGGGTTTTCTGCTTCGTCTATCGTTATTTGAAGAATTTCCTCCAGCGAAGCCCCACCTGTTATCACTCTGGTAAATTCATCAATTATGGAAAGCGCATTTTTATCTTCAGAATATTTTCTTACGATCCTTTTTATACCGTTGTACAGCCTGTCCTCTTCGTTGGCATTTATTTCATTCTTAAACATGTCCGCAAATATAATAGGAACATTGCATACATTCTGTTCCATTTTTTCGAGTTTATCTATTGCTTTAAGCATCTTTGCCGAATTATCCCTGCTGATAACAATCCCTCCGTCCCAAATACAATGTAATTCTATATTATTATCTCATCAGCAGGCACAAATTATTACAATCTATTTTTTATTCAACCGTTTTTTATCCAGAATATTACCTACGGAAATTCCCGTTACAATCATAATACCTGTTAAGATAAAATACAGGGCATTATTTGTCAGCGAAAAGCCAATTGCTCCCAAAATTCCACCGACAGCCATTCCTGCAAGCAAGCCAATCTCCGAACAGGTATAATCTCTCATTTTTTGTCCTCCTGCAGTCACGTTTTCGTTATTCAATTAACAAAGGCATCAAAACTAACATCACTTTACTTTATTGACGAATAAATACGAAAAAAAGTTTCAAAAAAAGTTTCATATGCCCTGTATGGGAATCATTTAATAAATGTCTCAATATTTTTTATATGTTTCTCCTGTTCTTTAACTATTTCAGACAGTATCTTATACCCTTCGGTTTCGGTATAATTGTTTTGTGTTACGAACAAACCCTGTATGCTAAGTATAATCGCCATGCCAACCTTCTCAAAATCCCTGGCATATTCCAGTAATTCACTTATATCTTTTATGTCAACGCCACAACGGAGTTTCGAAAATTCCACATATTGCCTGGAGAATTCCATAAACAGCTTTGCAGCTTTATCATATATATCTACATCGACATCGTACTTTTTTTCGCTGTTTTTCAAATTGTTTCTAATATCCTCATAAAGTAACATATGCCTTTTCTCTTCTCTTGCTAGGACACGTGCAACAGTTTTGAACCTTTCGGTGATTCCTTCATCTGACGCGATTCCCATAAACAAGTCATACGACTTTTTTTTCATGTCTATAAATTTTTCTAGCAAGTCTCCGATATTATATGCCATATATTGTCCCCTAACCGTTACTTATACTAATGTTACTTATACTAATATTACATAGAGCAAAAGTCACAACAAATATTTTATACATAAATTAATTGTTTGGCATATACTTTTTATACCACAAATACACATTAATTCTCTTAATAATCTCATTAATAAGATACAATACAGACAATGTCAAGCATATAAAATAACCCAATCATTTTATGCTGAACCTGGAAATTGCGGGAAATATAAAAGAAGAAAGCGTAAGAAGCGTAATGCCACCAATACAAGCACCAATTATTATTCAAATTAGCCATATAGCGGATCCGCTCTTAAAAAACAGTGGAGATATTTTGAACAAAATCCCCACTGCATTTTGTACTCCTTTATTGCTTTTTTCTTCAACTTAATAGCACACAAAACTCTGGATGTCGTTAAGATCCACTCCAAAGTAAACCCACCTGAAACCGGTCCATCTCCATCCGGCTGCTGACCTCCTGCCAACAAACACCAGCCATGCCCAAAACTGCTGTCCGTTTCTCAGCCATAGAT
>JAMOAC010000047.1 GCA_023621975.1 Bacillota bacterium
CAATGCCGTAAGACCAGGGAAGAGCTGTTTTCACTGGATTATACGGTTTATGAGGATATAATAAACAAATTGCTGGAGGTTATAGCCTGATTAATTGCAATAAAATTTGAGCTTCGCCATACAATAATCTATGCATAAAATTATTGAAGGCGAAGCTCAATTTATTATTGGAGAAATTTCATGGCTGGATTTCAATTCAGCATAATAAAGGTTTTGCCTTGCCTTGATATTAACCTGATAAGGGCTTCCTTTTCAGGTTGATAAAATGAGCATTAAAACCTGATTTCGATTTTTCCCGATGCGGGAGTAATATTATGCATTTCACCGGAGCACAGGCTTTCTCCGGTGATAACTTCGGGTGTGGTATCACATCTTATGCATATTGTCTTCTCTGTATTAATTGCAAGCTCTCCTCTGAAACCTTTTATAAAAAGGATTTCAAAATCAGGAGCAAAGCTTTCCAAAACTGTTTTTCCGTTTAATTGCCTCAGGCACCCGTTCAAAACACCGTCAAAGTCCTCTGTCCGTATTATTGCCGTACACTTGAACCATGTATCGCATGCCCGGGCAAAAACATACCTTGATAGTGAATTATCCTCCAATTGCGGAAACCCGTACGCTATCCTGAAATTTATATCCTCGCCCCTGTCCAGGTCACCTCCTCCGGTGATTGCATCACATTGATAATGGCTGTACATCGTACCATCGGGCATTACCTTTGAAAAACTGCACATAAAGCCATTGAAAGAATCAATAAGCCGATGGGCGTCACCTGTGACAATTGCATAATGGAATTGGGCCTCAGCCCGCCAGATGGACCAGGAGTGGCCGCAATTGATGGCAGGACCGTCATGATCCCCCTCCCATATGCTTTCCCACCAGCGCAAAGAACTTCTGAACATATGGACATTGTGGGTGTATATGCTCCAGGCATCATGATATGAAAGCACTTCGCCGGCAAACTCAACAAATTTTTCATTATGCCGGATATAACGGTCTACATAAAGCAATGACAGGGCTGTACATGATATAGAGCCGTCCTCCATTGCATTTTCTGCACCTTCGGTGGGGAACCTGAGCCCTCTTATGTACAGGTGTTCCGCTATTTTCAATGCTGCATCTTCAAAAACCCTGTAACGTACATCATTCATTCCCCTCAAAACATTGGCCAAATCCACAATTGGCATTACCATGCATGTAACCGTAGTATAATCCGTATAAAAGTCCTTATCGTTAAACTCATGAAAACGCCGTATTTCCCCGTCAGGCATAAGGCAATAGCCAAGGACGGAATTCATGGCATTTATTGCAAATTCCAGGTATGCCCTGTCTTTATACAGTTTAAAGGCTTCTATCAACATGGCTACCCCGTTGAAAACCTCCTGTATGCGTGTGGAATTATAAGTAAAGTAGGAAGGACCGCCATATTGCTTTTCTGCAACAATAGTGAGCCGGAATGTATATAGCTTGGGGTCATTCGCAGTCATCCATGCCAGCAGGTTTTTTACATCAATGGAGGCCTTTCCGTTATATCCGAAAAGATTCATTTGCTTTAAGGCAGCGAGAGCCCACATTTGAGACTCACATAAGTTTTTATCGGAAACCTCAAACATGCCGGGATAATTTGTACCAAAGGGTTCCCAAAGGGGCTGCTGATTGTCATTGAAAGCCACAATGCGTTTATAATGCTGCTTCTGGCTCATAAGGGCTTTTGTGGACATGCTGCTCCAACTATCAATGGCAAAGATTGAGCAATCCAGGCCTTTGATGTCACCATTGAAGGGTATGACATGGTATTTACCGTATTGGTCCAGGGCAACTTCTACAGAAGAAGGGTTAACAGAACCAGTGGACCAACAAGCTGAAGAACTGACAGATTTAATAGAAGGACACCTGTCGGAATAAGCAGCGGGTGAACCGGCAGAAGCACCGGAAGGACACCCGGCAGCAGAACCTATACCGGAATTGCCGACAGGCAGCTCATACACACACCCGTCCGGCTTTATAATTTTAAAATGCGTACAAGCACCGATAACGTCCACTTTAAGCTGCTGTCCTGTGAAGCTTGCTGATTGCTTGTAGAAAGCAGCCGGTACTTCATACAATGAAGATGCATACCTTAAGGCGTCAAGGTAGCCAAAAACAGGAACCAGTCTTGCTGTTACAGCTCTGACGGGCCTATCTGGCATTCCATAAGCCCTGTCAAAGGAGGATAAAAGTTTTATGTTTTTAAAGAATTGACCACAGTTATTTTCCGAGTAATCAATCTTGTATCCGTCAATATCGTTTTCCACTATTACCAGGAGATTATTCCTGTCCGGGCGGGTTAAATATATGAACCGAAAGCGGTTGTCATAAGTAATATACGGGGATGATATCAAAAATTGATGCGTCCAGTGCCCGTCTTTTTTGCCCATCAGGTTGAAGGGCAGGTTCATGCCGAATTCACTGCTTCGGGTTTTCCCCTCTTCCAATTTGATTTTCAGACAATAATCGTCTAATATATATTCAATTTTTGTACCGGTTTCTTCATTAACTGATACAACACTGTTGCCATCACCTTTGCAAGGTTTTCCGTATACTGACTTTCTGCTGACATAGGGGGTATATCTTGGCTTTTTTCCTGTTGTAATATCATCAGACATCAGTGTAAAGGAGGTTGAGGCAAAATCCCCTTTGCCGTCAGTTATGTCAACCGGATCTTCATATCTTAAGTCAAGAATTTCATTTATTGTCCCGCTGATTTCATCAATCTTCACTTTGAATATTTTTGATACCAAATTCATAGAAAGCACCTCCGCGGCTAAAATAAGGGACCAGGGGGACGGTTCTTCTGGTTCCCTCTGGTCCGGGGACCACAAGAACCGTCTCCCTGGTCCCGGGACCACAGGAACCATCCCTCTGGTTCTCCACCCGCCCCATGGTTCCCCCTGTATCCTTTAAAGCCATGATTCAATCATCATAGGTATTATAAAGTTCTGCTCGAAACAATAATCTTCCTGTATTCTTCCGGTTTTACTCCTTCGTACCTTACAAAAGCCCTCTTGAAGGAGTAATCGTTTTCATACCCGACAGCTTTTGCAATTTTCGGGATACTGTATTTTTTGATGCACAGCATCTCTTTTGCCTTATCCATTCTGATACGGCATATATAATCATAGAAATTTATGCCCATGTTTTCTTTGAACATCTTTGAAATGGATGACGCAGAAAGGTTGAATTTATCACTGAGATTCTTAAGCGAAAGCATGCTGTCGGTAATATTATTGTTTATGTAATCTATAATCTGTCTGGCCATGCAGATATCATTGTCCTCTGTGTTCCGGATATTTGTCCTGTCGCATATTTTGGAACAGACCAGATATGTAAAATCCCAGAGCAATTGGACGTTTTCAGTTTCCTGTAACATTGAGAGCTCCTGGTTTTGCTCGTCCAGATCCATTACATCCACGTTCAGCTCCTGCAGGACCCTTGTCAGCGTGTTGATAATGTCCGTTGTAAGCTTAATGATTGCAGCCTCTTCATAGCTGCGCTTTTCGTTTTCCAGCCTGATTTCATCCAAAATCTTCTTTGCAGTGTCATAATCCCCTATTTTAGTCTTGTTAATAAGCTGTATCTCCCAATCAGTAGGATAGTAATAAGTCATTCCTTTGTTTATCAAAAGATTTGTTTGAACAATATTGGATTTTAAACGGAAATTGCTTTGATCCTCCTTGGCTTTCTGGAAAGATTTGCTTATGCCGACGATTCCCTTTTCCATACTACCGAAGAAGATTTTAGGTGTAAACGAAAGGGCTGATTTTTCATGAGACAGCTCCTCAGAAAACTCATCGCAGATTTTATGGTCCAGGCTGCCCTCCTCAAAATCAATTACTATTATAATGCTGCCGTCAACGGATACGACAATTTGATAGCTTGTTTCCATGTTTCTCAGAATTTTGTCGACGGCATTATACAAGGCAAACATGTCTGAGTTCTTATACTCGACTTTGTTTGAGTGAGTTTCTCTTTCCACCAGCATGACCAGGTAATATAATTCATCAGTATAGTCAAGACCTATTTCTTTCATCTTAAAGCCCAGGTTGTCCCTTTCGAAGTATCCTGCCAGCAATCTTTTCAACATGTCACTTCTTGCAGCATTCTGGTATCTGATTACCTGCATCTGCATCTGCTTTTTCTCTGTAAACAGGGTGTCAAAGGTTTTATCGATGAACAAGTATTCATGTTCTTCCGCCCTGTTGGGAGTCCCAACACCGCTGAATATTTTCCTGACAATATTTCTGACGGGCGTATAATTTACGTATGCAAAAGAATATGCAATCATTGAGCCTGTAATAAGTGAAATGATAATGGCAATGATAACAGAGTATAAAGCTTCGAAACTTGGACTGGCAGTGTCAATTTTATAAATGAAGCTATATTCGATCGAATTTTTGTCGGACTGATAATCGACCCGGTGAAATTTTTCCTCATCTATTTCGCCAGAGTAATTCTTTTCAAGGATTAAGCCATCAATACCGGCGATAGAATATCCCACCAGCAGGTTGCTGCTGATGCTGTCAATATAGCTGTCCAGGTATTTTCTGTTGATATATAATATAAGTATGGCCCGGGGGTTGTTTGCAAACTCAAGCTTTTGAGTGATAACAAAAGCATCGTAAGAATTATCAGTTATCGCAGAAATATCAAAATAATCAAAATTTCCGGTATTTTGGACTGTGGTTTGAAAGTATTCGAATGAAATGCTTCGAATATTTAACCTTTTCATATATGAATGCATAGTAAACCAGCCGATTTGATCAAAGACGGTATCTTTTCTGGGAAAATAGACAGCCACATTATCAATTCCCGAATATATTGATTTGAATATCATAAGTTCCCTGCATATTTCATTTCTTTTCACTACACTGAATTCACTATCAAAAACGTCTGTGTTGGACATGAAGCGTGTTACCCATGAAGAAGTCAACAGGTCATCCCTGATCTTGGTGTATTGGGTAAATATGTTATCCAACTGATTAGAAATTTGTACAGCTTCGTTTTGATACCTTGTGATGCTCTTCTGACGCATATCACTTTTAACACTGAAATAAACAGTCACACAGAAAATGCATATTGGCAGGCAGAGCATTATAGTGTAAGAAAATATGTATTTTCTGAAGAGCTTGCTTTTGATATTATCCATAACTCAAAGCCCCCCTGAAATACTGCCATACTTTAATTATACCACATTTTTACTTATGCACGCCAAAGAGAATAGACAAGAGTATCTATTCTCCATGGCGTATCACGATATATATGCTGTGGACAGTACTATTAAGAGAGATTACTTAATGATTATCTGCTGTTGTACAGATCAAGCTGAATCTGTCTGATTTCAATCAATCTGTCAAGTCCGAGTTCCTTCATTTCTGCGATGTAAGTATCCCAATCATCAAGTGATTTTTCACCGAGTATCAGGTTGATGGCAAGCTCCTGGGAGTATGTCGACAAATCCGTAATAATGGAGTTTATTTCATCAATCTGCTCATCGGTCGGCATTGCAAGGTAAGCATTATTGTCATAAGGAATTACCGGTGTGTAGAATGCGACTCGTCTCTGGTATTCTGCCTTATGCTCGGGGACGCTGCTGATTTCAAGTTCCATGGGAGCAAACCTGAGTCTTGGGAAAATTGAATCGCCCCAAATGTACTGACCGGGACAAATGCGGGTCTCGGACATTTCCTTCCAGTAAGCGTTTCCTATACCGGGCAGGTACTGTTTAACACCGTCAACCACTTCATAGGTCTGGCCTTCAATACCCCAGCAGGTTAGAACCTCATATTCTTCAGAGTACAGTATGTCAATAAGTTTTGCCATGCCTTCTTCGTCTTTGCAGTTCTTGGTAACAGCCCAGGTATTCCAGGAAAGGTTGGGAGGTTCAATCGCATTTACAGGTGTTATGCCGTTAGCTGCAGGAAGGGGACCGATTGGCAGGTATTGCGGGTCTTCTGCATTTATTGAAGGTTCGAGCCATGCCTGCATTGCATAGGAAAACTCCGCTCCGATTTTATTCTCTATCCTCTTCTGACTTGCACGTTCACCAAATGAGCTGCCAAAGAGGGAAGTGTCAAGAATGCCTTCCTTTACAAGATCGTTCATATATTTGAAATATTCCTTGATGCCTGGCTGGTACCATGGCGATACTATTTTCTGATCTTCAAGTGCTACTGCAGCAATGGCGGTTCCGAGTCCGAACCATTGAGCTATACCGTTGTTCCAGTCTGCCGGATTCAAAGCCAGTATTTCGTCTTCCAGGCCATTTTTGTTTGCGTCCATGGTCCTGAATTTTTTCATAACATCCTTGAATTCCTGGGCAGTTGTTGGAGCCGAAAGATTAAGAGCTTCCAGCCAGTCTTTACGAATCAGGATAACCATACATGTTGAGCATTCCTTGCCCTGGTAGGTAATCTTCTGAATGTTGGTAAGCCAATACATGTTGCCGTCTGGTGCCGTATTCAGCTTGACTACGAAAGGTGCTACTTCCTCCAGAAATCTTTTTGCTCCGCCGTCTCCCTTTTCAATAATCTTGTTGATGGGAAGGAACACTCCCTGCTTGGCAAGAGCCAAAACAGCAGTATTTCCGACAGTAGAAACATTAACCAGGTCAGGAAGGTCGCTTAAAGAAGCGAGTCTTGTCTGGATAACTACGCTGTATTGGTCCGATGGTACTGTTTCATAAGTAATTTCAAGGTTTTTGGCCTTGAACATATCGTTGAGTTTGTGCCATATGGGATATTCTTCCCTTTCCTCGAACTTAATGTCCCTGCTCACTTCAACCGGCCCCAAAACTTTGAGCTTGTGGACCTTGGTTGTCCCTGAACCATCAACTGGTGCAGTTGTATCTTTACCGCCGCCCGACGGGCTGCATGCTGTCAAAACAGTAAGCACCATTAGAACCACTAAGAATAGTGAACAAAATTTCTTCATGCTCTTTCCCCCTTTTAATTAATTATATCATATACAGAAAACATCCACCAGTTAAATTCAGAAGTTTTCTGTTGAGCGATCATAAGCATTTATTTTTTTAATGACCTTGCTCAAGCTGCCAAAGTGCTCTTCAGGCAGCGCCCACATACTGTTTTTTCAAATCCCTTTCCCGTGCTGCCCATAACCGCTCTTCAGGCAGCGGCTTTTAGCAACTATTCTTTCAAAGACCCAATCATTGCCCCCTTGATGAAATACTTCTGGAAGAACGGGTAGGCAAATATTACGGGAAGTGTTGTAAATATAATCATTGAATACCTTAGCTGAAGGCTTGACATTTGTTTTAAGAATGCTTCCTCTGCGTCACTCATTGGCAGCTTCGTAAAATCCACTGTTTGTTCTACCAGTACTCTTCTTAAATACATCTGAAGGGGCTGAAGTTCAACGTTGGGAAGGTAAACCATTGCATTGAACCAGCTGTTCCATATTCCTACAACGGTATATATTGAGATAACTGCCAGTATGGGCTTTGACAGGGGCAGATATATTTTTGTAAGAATGGTGAAGTGGCTTGCCCCGTCCATAAAGGCGGATTCTTTTAATGTTACGGGAATTGATGTAAAGAAGGTCCTGGTAAGAATGATATTCCACACGCTGACTGCTCCCGGCAGAATCATTGCCCAAATGGTATTGTATATGCCAAGCTTTGTAATAAGCAGGAAGT
>JAMOAC010000489.1 GCA_023621975.1 Bacillota bacterium
TTAAGCTTCTCAGTGCCGATGATACTAGGCTGGAGACGGCCTGGGAAAGTAGGTCTCTGCCAGAAATATATCAAAGCCCTGTGCAAAAAGCACAGGGCTTTGTTCTGTTTTGGCATAGTATTGATGTCTTTGTTTCCATAAAAAAGTCTCTATCAAGTTAAAAATGTCATTTTACAGTGTGCGATTAAGTGCCTTTTTAATTTTATGATTGTAGATATATATTGTGAAGCAAGTTGGAATTATTCATTTCGCAGGGATTACATCTAAAAGGCTGGAAGAATTCCATTTCTTGTTATATAATTACTCGTGAGTATTTGGAAGGGCAAATCTGCGTAATTAAATTTAATTTATGCTATGGGCAAATTGAAATTAAATTATTTTATTAAAAATCTGAATTTATATTTGTATATGAATGTAATTTTTATTATGTTTGTTAATTATGAATGTAATTTATAATATAATAAATATTTTATAAAATAGATAAACTTGAATCAGGTGATTTTTATGGATGAAACGAAAAATGATAACAGGTGGAAGGCAAATTGGATCAGTTACCCCTATGAACATTTTGACATGTCAAAAGCCGTTCCGGCGCCCTTTTTCAGAAAATCCTTTTCCCTGAGTGAAAGAGTAAAGCAGGCCTACATACGCATATGCGGGCTTGGTTTCTTTGAACTGCACGTTAATGGGAAACGCGTGGGGGACGAGGTATTAAATCCACCGTTCACCAAATATGATACGACGGTACTCTACAGTACTTTTGACGTTAAAGACATGCTTGTGACAGGTGAAAATACGATTGGGGTGATACTGGGCAACGGGAGATATAATATATTTTCAAAGAATGCATGGGATTATGAAAAAGCACCGTGGAGGCATCACCCCAAGTTTATATTGGAACTGCATATTATTACGGAGAATGACGAAAATTTGCTGATAAAAAGCGATTCATCCTGGAAGGCTTCCTTTGGCCCTATTATCAGTGACAGCCTGTATGGAGGGGAGGTTTATGATGCGCGGCTTGAAATGCCGGGCTGGGACAGACCGGGATTTGATGACAGCCGGTGGAGGCAGGCGTCTATATGCCGAGGTCCGGGAGGCATTCTAAAACCAATGGAGCTTGAACCCTGCAGAGTTATAAAAAGAATAAAGCCCAAAGCATTTTGGGAAATTCGCAGCGGTGTATGGGTTTATGATATGGGAATCAACATGTCGGGCTGGGCGGCGCTCAAGGTGAAGGGAGACAGAGGTACCGCCGTAACCATGAGATTTGCTGAAAAACTTACTTCTGAAGGTGACATTGACCAATCAAATATTAATATGTTTGCAGATCCTGATGAATTCCAAAAGGATATATATATATTAAAAGGAGAGGGAGAGGAAGTCTGGGAGCCACGCTTTACATATCATGGCTTCCAGTTCATTCAGTTGAGCGGCTATCCGGGTACTCCCGACGAAAACAGTATTGAAGGATGCATGGTTTATACTGACCTGAAGGACAGGGGAAGTTTTGAATGTTCCAATGAACTGTTAAACAAGATTCAGAAGGCCGCCAGGTTGTCTACTCTTGGAAATTACCACGGCATTCCCACTGACTGCCCTCACAGGGAAAAGAACGGATGGACGGGAGATGCGGTACTTTCAGCGGAACAGGTTCTGCTGAATTTTGAGCCGTCAAAAGCATATCGAAAATTTTTGCAGGATATGATAGACTGCCAGCGCCCTGACGGCCAGTTACCCGGTATTGTCCCCACAGGCGGGTGGGGTTATAACTGGGGCAGCGGCCCTGCGTGGGACTGCGCAATTGTTATGATTCCATGGTATATATACTTGTACCGGGGCGACAGGTCAATACTTTTGGAAATGTATGAGTACATGAAAAAGTATGTTGACTTTATGTCTTCCATGTCGGATGAATATATTGTGGATTTCGGACTGGGCGACTGGAACCCTCCGAAAGGAGGTCCTACAGGACATAAGTGCCCTTCCAAAGTTACTGACACCGCCATTTATTACATGAACTGCAAGATTCTTGCCGATACTGCCAAAATACTGGGATACGAGGAAGATGCCATATATTATAATGAAAAAAAGAATAACATTTTCAATGCTTTCAACAGGGAATTTGTAAACAGCGAAACGGGAGAAGTTACAGGAAACTGCCAGACGTCCTATGCCTGCGCGTTATATTTCGGCCTTGTGGAGGGTGAAGTCAGGCAAAAGGTTATCAGCAACCTGGTTAAGGAGATTGAACGCTGCAAATATCATATTGACTGCGGAATTCTTGGCTCAAAGTACATTTTGCAGGTGCTTACGGATATTGAGAGAGCAGATCTGGCATATGCAATCGCTTCACAGAGAACATTTCCGGGATGGGGGTACTGGATAGAGCATGGCGCAACGACACTGTGGGAGACGTGGAACGGGGATTCTTCCAGGAATCATCACATGTTCAGCGATATAAGCGCATGGTTTTACAAGTGCCTTGCAGGAATAAACCCTGATCCGGAAGAGCCCGGTTTCAGGCATATAATCATCAAACCTCATCCTGTTGACGGCCTGGAATGGGTAAAAGCCTGCCACGAGTCATGCTATGGCATGATTGAATGCAGTTGGAACAAGGCTGGAAAAGAAAAATTGACTCTAAGGGTGAGGGTGCCGGAAAACAGTTATGCCACCGTTTATGTACCGGGTGTTTGCAAACGGGCGACGGATGAAAACGGAAAACCGTTGAGTGCCGACGGCAAACTTAACGTTGAATGCGAAAAGAGAAAATATACGGTATACGAGGTAAAGCCCGGCACATATGAGTTTGAGTCTGAAATAATGCAGGCAGCAAAGTGCTGAAAATTTGCACAATAATCGCGTATGTCAAGTTTAAAAAATTGGTTGTTGGACAAAATAAATGCAACCTGTTTTTAAGGTTTGCATTTACTTTTTTAATTAACTTGTTAAAAAATTTATTAAAAATTTTAAAAATCTACTTGTAAAAAAAAATTCGATGTAGTACAATAGTGAATGCTGTGACGTGGCATACGATGATGTAGGAGATTGCTATCCTTAGAGATAGGGAACTTCTGCGGAGAATGTCCGATTCGAGAAACCGGGCGACAAGTCACTGTACATTTTGCGTGATACACGATAAGTGTACTAATTGGATGTTATAGCCCAGGTTAAGTATGACCGGTCAGGTCAATATTTGATTGCCTGGGTTTTAAAATAGCATAAAATGAAACACCCGGCATAGTGTACAGATTGATTGCTTGTTGTACGTAACAATAAAAAAGGGTTTCTTAATGAAAAGGTAAGCTGACTTTTCGGAAAGAATCACCCTTATGCTAGAAGGAGGTTTATGTATGGCAAACAAACAGAAAATCAGAATTCGGTTGAAGGCATTCGACTATCAGATACTTGATCAGTCGGCTGAAAAGATTGTTGAGACGGCAAAGAGAACAGGCGCACAGGTATCAGGCCCAGTGCCGCTGCCAACTGAAAAAGAAATTATTACAATACTCAGAGCGCCTCACAAATACAAGGATTCACGTGAACAGTTTGAAATGCGCACACACAAAAGGCTTATTGATATACTGATGCCGACACCCAAGACGGTTGATGCCTTGATGAGACTGGACTTACCTGCCGGTGTTGATATAGAAATCAAGCTGTAAGCAATAAATAGAAACTGCGCATAAATAATTAAAGGTCATGTTCATATACCGGAATTTTTAAACCGGGTATGAACCAATAACCATAGGAGGGAAGAAGAAATGAACAAAGCCATACTTGGTAAAAAAATCGGCATGACTCAGATATTCAATGAAGAAGGCTTGGCTATACCTGTTACGGTTATAGAAGCAGGCCCATGTACGGTTGTTCAGAAAAAGACAATTGAAACTGATGGATATAATGCAATAAAAGTAGGATTTGAGGATGTTCCTGAGAGGAAGCTCAATAAGCCCGAAAGGGGATTATTTGCAAAAATTAATGTACCATTCAAAAAGTACCTGAGAGAATTCAAATTTGAAGACATTGACAAATATGAAGTAGGCCAGGAAATTAAAGTAAGCGATATGTTCGCTGCAGGGGACCTGGTTGATGTAAGCGGTATTTCAAAGGGAAAAGGATTCCAGGGAGCGATCAAAAGACACGGTTTCTCAATCGGAAGAATGTCCCACGGTTCGAAATATCATAGAAGAGCTGGTTCAATGGGCTCCACATCAACCCCCGGTCGTGTATTTAAAGGCAAAAAGTTGCCTGGCCATATGGGAGCAAGAAAGGTAACAATACAGAACCTTGATGTAGTCAGAGTGGACGCAGATAGGAATTTGCTTTTGGTCAAGGGTTCCGTACCTGGCCCAAAAGGTGGTCTGTTAATTATCAAGGAAGCTGTTAAGTCCAGCAAGTAAAAGGTGCGAAGGGAGGAAAAAAGATGCCAAAGGTTGATTTATACAATATGGACGGTGAAGTGGTTGGAGATATAGAGTTAAGCGATAATATTTTCAACGTTGAGATAAATGAAGCAGCTCTTCATCTTGCCGTTGTCAATCAGTTAGCAAATAAAAGGCAAGGCACGCATTCCACCAAAACGATAAGCGAAGTAAGAGGCGGCGGCGCCAAGCCTTGGAGGCAAAAGGGCACAGGTAGGGCAAGACATGGAAGCATAAGGTCTCCACTGTGGACAAAGGGCGGTATTGTACACGGACCTAAGCCAAGAAGTTATCGCTTCTCTATACCGAAGAAAGTAAAGAGACTTGCTTTGAAATCAGCTCTTACTTCAAAAGTACGTGAAAACAACATAATTGTTTTAGATGAACTGAAATTTGATGAAATCAAGACCCGGAAGATGGTTAATGTGCTTAATAACCTGAATATAAAAACAAGTACATTGATAGTGCTTCCGGAGAAAAATGAAATCGTGGAGAAGTCTGCGAGAAATATACCGGGTGTAAAAACCGCCTTGGTAAATACAATTAATACGTATGATATCTTAAAGTATGAAAAGTTCCTTATCACCAAGGATGCGGTTGCTAAGGTCGAGGAGGTGTACGCATAATGAGAAGCCCTGAAGAAATTATCATAAGGCCATATATCACGGAGAAGAGCAACGCTGAAGTAGCAAACGGCAAGTACACTTTCATCGTAGATTCAAGGGCTACAAAGACGGAAATAAAAAATGCTGTTGAAAAGCTGTTCCAGGTTAAAGTATTGAAGGTTAACACAGCCAACTACGAAGGAAAAGTAAAAAGATACGGTGTACATGTCGGCTCAAGGCCTGATTGGAAAAAGGCTGTTGTGAAAATAGACCTCGATCCGCAGCCTGAAACTTATTATGAAAAGGGTAACAAACAGGTTACAACCAATAAGAAGTATAAGACAAGTATCGAAGAATTTGGAATTGTACAATAGACGCCACTAAAATTTAACGGTTAATTGAAAAAGGAGTGAGAAGAGATGGCAATAAAAAGTTATAGTCCTACTTCTCCTGCCAGAAGGTTCATGACTGTTCCTGCATTTGAAGATTTAACAGATAAAGAACCGGAAAAATCTCTGTTGGTTCCTTTAAAGAAAAAAGGCGGGAGAAATTCTTACGGCAGGATTACAGTACGCCACCGCGGCGGCGGCGCTAAAAGGCATTATAGAATTATAGATTTCAAGAGAGATAAAGACGGAATACCGGCAAAGGTTGCTGCTATAGAATACGATCCGAACAGGACTGCATATATTGCGCTCCTTCATTATGTAGATGGGGAAAAAAGATACATTCTTGCACCATTGGACCTGAAACCAGGTGATGTAGTAGTATCAGGAGACGATGCTGATATTAAGCCCGGTAATGCTCTCAAACTCGCAAACATTCCTGTTGGTACCCTGATCCACAACATCGAATTAAAACCCGGTAAAGGTGGACAGCTCGTAAGAGCAGCAGGAAGTGCGGCACAGCTTATGGCTAAAGAAGGCAATTATGCTCAGGTAAGGCTGCCATCCGGAGAAGTTCGGATGATTAGCATTTTGTGCAAAGCTACAATAGGCCAGCTGAGCAATGTTGAGCATGAAAACATTACTATCGGTAAAGCCGGAAGAAAAAGATGGATGGGAATCAGGCCCACAGTTCGTGGTGTTGTTATGAACCCGGTTGACCACCCGCACGGCGGTGGTGAAGGTAAGTCACCGATAGGAAGACCTACTCCGGTTACTCCATGGGGTAAGCCAACACTTGGATATAAGACAAGGAAGAAGAACAAGAAGTCTGATAAATTCATAGTTAAGAGAAGAAATGTGAAGTAGTCCAGGAAGTTTATGGAAGGAGGATCAGAGCATAAATGGGCAGATCGTTAAAAAAGGGACCGTTTGTAGACCCCAAGCTTCTTAAGAAGATCGAAGAAATGAACAAGAACAATGAAAAGAAAGTTATAAAGACATGGTCAAGAGATTCAACCATATTCCCACAGATGGTTGGACATACAATCGCGGTTCACGACGGAAGGAAGCATGTTCCGATTTATATAACTGAAGAAATGGTTGGCCACAAGTTGGGTGAATTTGCTCCGACAAGAACTTTTAAAGGGCACGGACACCATACGGAAAGGTCAACAGCGTTGAAGTAAAAATACACCTTCAAGCGTGTTGTGTGTGTTGAAGGTTTTGAAAGGAGGAATTCCAGTTGGAGAAAAAGGTAATGTCAAAGGAAGAGCTTCTGAAAGAAAAAGATAAGCTGCTGGAAGTTTACAGCTCTATTCATAGAAAATCACAAAAACCGGCATTGCTTACCAAGAAAGAGAAAAAAGTGCTTGGAATAGGCAAGGATGAGGGAAGAGCGGTTCTCAGATATGCTCGTATATCTGCAAGGAAAGTTAAAATAGTACTTGATTTGATAAAGGGCAAAGGTTTGGATGAAGCATACGCTATACTGAAAAATGTCCCAAAGGCCGCCTCTGAACTTCTTTATAAACTTCTGAATTCTGCTGAGGCAAATGCTGTTAATAATAACGGGCTGAACAGGGATGAGCTATATGTAGCAGCAGCATATGCAGACCAGGGACCGACACTCAAGAGAATCAGACCTAGAGCCCAGGGAAGAGCCTACAGAATAAGAAAGAGGACCAGTCATATAACAGTGATACTCAGGGAAAGGAATTAAGGGAAAAGGAGGTTGAAGAATGGGCCAGAAAGTAAATCCTCACGGATTAAGAATAGGAATAATTAAGGATTGGGACACCAAATGGTATGCAAACGACAAGAATTTCAGCGAATACCTTATTGAAGACTACAATATAAGAAAATTCATTAAAAATAAACTTTACATTGCAGGTATTGCAAGGATAGAGATCGAAAGAGCTGCCAACAAAATCAAGATAAATATCCATACTGCCAAGCCGGGTATTGTAATAGGCAAGGGCGGAACAGGCATTGAAGAACTCAGAAAGCAGCTTGTAAAAATGACAGGCAAGAACATACTCATTAACATAACGGAGATAAAAACGCCCGAATTATCTGCCCAATTGGCTGCTGAAAATATTGCTGCCCAGCTGGAAAAGAGAATATCTTTCAGAAGGGCAATGAAGCAGGCAATGTCAAGGGCAATGAAGCTCGGAGCAAAAGGAATTAAAACCGCTGTTTCAGGACGTCTTGGAGGAGCTGAAATAGCAAGAACCGAACATTATCATGAAGGAACGAT
>JAMOAC010000123.1 GCA_023621975.1 Bacillota bacterium
TATTTCATAAAAGATGCCGCTTTTTTCAAAAATGCGGCACTTTCGCTTATACCGGCAAAATGGAGAAATGAATTAATTGCCATGGGCAGGGAAATTAACGGGGTTATATATAATTTTATACAGGGCCAGCTTTTAACGGCGATTATTATAGGTATTTTGGAAACGCTGGGGCTATTAATACTAAACGTAAAATATTCATTCGTGCTGGGAATTATAGGTGGCATTGCCAACATAATACCTTATTTCGGACCGGTTATAGGTGCCATACCTGCCGTAGGCGTAGCCCTGCTGGATTCGCCCATTAAGGCGGTGTGGACTGCCTTGATGTTTATTATTGTCCAGCAAATTGACAATAATTTCATATCACCTAAAATTATCGAGGGAAGAGTCGGACTGCATCCGGTAACAACAATAATCGTCGTTCTGGCTGGAGGCCAGTTCTTTGGCATACTGGGGATGCTTTTTGCAGTTCCTTTTGCCGCCATATTGAAATTAATTTTTAAAAGGCTGGTTAATGCGATAGTATAGGAACTGAGAAATTTTAACGCTGATATAGTATAATGATGTTATAGTATAATAGTATTGAAAACCTGCAAGGAAGAGAGTATTTATAAGAAATGAACTGGCATCGGGCATAGGATCAAGTACAGGCAGTATAAGGGAGAGGGCAACAATATTGTAGAAGATCGCACAATTACCAGGACATCATAATTCCAGAAAATAGTTCAATTATGAAGATAGAATAATTGTAAAAGACAGCATAAACAGGATACGGCATTATGAATGGGATGCGGCATATGAACAGGGTACAGCATAAGAATGGAATACAGCATGAGCAGAGAAGATGTGCGGAATGAAAAAGGCAACAAATTTAATAAACGCAGGCTGTGAATGCGTAAAGTTTTAAGGGGGGAAAGCATGCTTAGGCAGAATGAAGAGAAATTAATAAAGGTGTATTTCAAGCATAACGGAACTGAACGGCAGTTTCCTGTGGGGGTTTCTCTACTTGAGCTGGCTACGTCGTTTCAAAAGGATTTTATTTCGCAAATAGTTGCAGCAAAAGTTGATAATGATATAAAAGAATTGAATTATAAATTGGATAAGGACTGTACGGTCCAGTTTATTGACCTCACAAACAGCGACGGAATGAGGATTTACAGAAGAAGCTTGTATTTTATCCTGGTCAAGGCAGTTTATGACCTGTTTCCCGAAAGAAAGGTAGTGATAAACCATCCAATTAGCAAGGGAATGTACTGTGAAGTTGTAGGAGATACTCCACTTACCGAAGATGAAGTCAAAAGAATTGAAGCAAGAATGAGGGAGCTGGTTGATGCGTGTCTGCCTTTTGAAAGGCGTATATTGCCAATAGAAAAAGCAAGGGAAATATTTATAAAAAGCGGAAGGCTGGACAGACTTGGTGCAGTGGAGTACAGGCAGAAGCCATATGTTACTTTGTATAGCTGCGGAGGTTTTGAAGATTATTTCTACGGGTACATGACACCTCACACCGGATATGTAAAACTTTTCAGCTTGGAGTATTACGCGCCGGGATTGATTTTAAGATATCCTGAAAAGACAGACCCTCACACAATCCCTGAATTCCAGAGGCAGGAAAAGCTTTTCAACATATTTTCAGAGTATAAAAGGTGGATACGCATACTCGAAGTTGAAAATGTCGGTGCCCTTAACGAAATAATAAAAAAGGGCCGCATAGGGGAATTAATCAGAATAAATGAGGCTCTGCATGAGAAAAAAATAGCGCAGATTGCAGACATGATTACTGAGAGCAAAGACAACAAGCGTATAGTGCTGATATCAGGGCCGTCTTCATCGGGAAAGACAACATTTGCAAACAGGCTGGCAATACAGCTTAGGGTGAACGGAAAAAGGCCGGTAACCATTTCAATGGATAATTATTTCCTGAACAGGGAAGATACACCGAGGGATGAAGACGGCGAATATGATTTTGAAGCTATCGAGGCTCTCGATGTGGAACTGTTCAACAGGCAGCTCAACGATTTGATTAATTCCCGTGAAGTGGAAATCCCTATTTATAATTTTATCAAGGGATGCAGGGAATGTGTCGGGCAAAAACTGCGAATAGACGATGACCAGATCATTATTATCGAGGGAATACACGGATTGAATGAAAAGCTGACAAGCAGCATACCCAGGGAAAGAAAATTCAAGATATATGTCAGTGCGCTTACATCAATGAATATAGACGACCACAACAGGATTCCGACAACGGATACCAGAATGATCAGGCGTATTGTCAGGGACTATAAATTCAGGGGAAGCAGTGCCCTCAGCACCATCAAGCGCTGGCCGTCAGTGCGAAGGGGAGAAAAAAGGAATATATTTCCATTCCAGGAAGAGGCGGACATCATGTTCAATTCTGCATTAATTTATGAACTTGGAGTGCTGAAGCCCTTTGCAGAACCTCTTCTTGCGGAAATTGACAATTCTTACGAAGAGTATTCCGAAGCAAAGAGGCTTATAGAATTTTTAAGCTACTTTTTGCCTGTTGAGCCAGATGAGATTCCATCAAATTCAATACTCAGGGAGTTTATAGGCGGGAGCTGCTTTTATTGACAAATGCTTTTATTACAAATATTAAAAAATAGAAAAGGATGAGACTTTATGCCTCATCCTTTATTTCTTGTCATTTATTTATTGGTATCCGGTGTAAATGTAGCACAGTCAGTATCCTGCGTATTTGATGCGTTCCTGGGTTGGATTTCTATCATTTCAGCTGCACAGTGGTCACCGTTCATATAATAGTAGCAGGTATTTACAACGCACTTGATTCCGGTGTTCGGCCTGTTCATTTTATTTACGCGCATAAAGTTACCTCCCTTGGATTTAAACAAAGAATTTGAATACACTAATTAGTATCATTTAAAATTGCAATATTTATTCCGGATTATATAGTCATATTGAAATTTTTATGGCAGGTGCAGTAAGACAGTTGACTATAAAATGGCATTTTATGAAAATATTTTATTGTATATGTGGTAACTTTATAATATAATATTATTAAGTCAGGAATACAACCATTCAGTGATCCGGAAAAAGATTAAGCGTAGCTTTATCCTGTCAATTGACTTCTGTGTGTTGCCTGAAAATTATCGGCTGTATGTAAATTTTTTAAAAAACGGGGGGAATAGTATGGCATTTTTACTGGGAATCGATATCGGGACATCCGGAACGAAAACGGTATTATTTGATGAAAGAGGTAATACTATAGCCAGTGCTACTGAAGAGTATCCTCTTTATCAACCCAATGTGGGATGGGCTGAACAGGATCCTGAAGACTGGTGGAAGGCTACGTACATGTCCATAAGAGCGGTGATTTCAAAAAGCGGAGTCAATCCACAGGACATTAAGGGTATCGGCCTATCCGGTCAGATGCATGGTGCGGTATTGTTGGACGCTGAAAACAGGGTGTTACGAAAAGCTATAATCTGGTGTGACCAAAGAAGCGCTGCCGAATGCGAAGAGATAACATCCAGAGTAGGCAAACAGAGGCTTATAGAGATTACTGCCAATCCTGCCCTGACAGGCTTTACTGCCTCTAAAATATTATGGGTAAGAAACCATGAACCGGAAATCTATGAAAAAGTGAGAAAAATATTGCTGCCGAAGGATTATGTAAGGTTCAGGCTCACGGGAGAATTTGCCACCGAAGTTTCTGACGCAAGCGGAATGCAGTTAATGAACATACCGGAAAGATGCTGGAGCAGCGAAGTACTGGAGAAACTTGAAATAGATAGAAGTTTCCTCGCTGACCTGTATGAATCCCAGGAAGTGACCGGAAAAATTACCAGACAGGCAGCAGAGTTAACAGGCCTTGCAGAAGGTACGCCTGTTGTAGGCGGAGCCGGGGACCAGGCAGCCGGAGCTGTAGGAAACGGAATTGTAAAACCGGGTGTTATTTCCTCTACCATTGGTACATCAGGTGTTGTATTTGCATATTCAGAGAAGGTAAACATCGACCCGCTGGGAAGAGTTCACACTTTCTGCCATGCTATACCTGATACATGGCATATCATGGGCGTAACACAGGGAGCCGGCCTGTCGCTGAAGTGGTTCAGGGATAATTTCTGTGTTGAAGAGAAGAGAGTTGCCGAACTAATGGACATAGACCCTTATGTACTCATGGATAAGGAAGCGGAGAAGGTTGAGGCTGGATGTTCAGGTTTAATCTACCTCCCATATATGATGGGTGAAAGGACACCGCATCTTGATCCGGATGCAAGGGGAGTTTTCTTCGGATTGTCAGCCAAACACGGAAAGCAGGATATGTTGAGAGCTATAATGGAAGGTGTTACATATAGCCTGCGGGATTGCCTTGAAATTATTAAGGAAATGAATATACCGGTGACTGAAGTAAGAGCGTCAGGCGGAGGAGGAAAGAGCAAACTCTGGAGGCAAATGCAGGCAGATGTGTTTAATGCAGATATAGCCACCATCAATTCAAGCGAAGGTCCTGCACTTGGAGTTGCACTGCTTGCAGGTGTCGGCACAGGTGTATATGATAACGTGGTACAGGCATGTGAAGCGGCAATAAAAGTTACAGGCATCCAAAAAGCAGACAAAGATATGCATGAGAAGTATAACAAATTCTATAAGATATACAGGCAGTTGTATAATTCACTGAAACAGGACTTTAAAGATCTTGCATCAATTGTAAATGCATAAGGGGGAAAAAACCATCGTAAGAACAGGTAACAACAGGTTTTTAAAAGAGTACAATCAGGCAGGCGTATTGGACTTGATACGCCTGCATGGCACTTTATCCAGGGCTGAAATATCCAACTTGACCGGCTTGTCGCCTACTGCTGTCGGCAAGATAGTATCTGCCCTTATTGAAAAAGGATATATCCATGAGGTGGGAGAAGGAAAGTCAAGTGGTGGCAGAAGGCCAATTCTTCTGGAATTGATGCCTCGCTCCTTTTTTTCAGTTGGCATTGATTTGGATGTAAGCGGAATAAGGATTGTCATTATTGACATAACAGGATCCGTTATTTACCGTTCTTTTTATTCATTTAACAATGTCGGTGACAGGCGGTCTTTTTCCGACGTTATCAAAAGGGTGAAAGATATTTGTGAAAAGGCAGTATGTGAATTAAAAATAGGTTTTGAAAAAATACTTGGGATTGGTATTTCCGTTCCCGGGATTGTTGATCCAAAAAACAGGAAAATTATTTCCGCCCCCAATATGAAATGGAAGGATATATGTTTGGAAGCATATCTCAATGAGAATTTCAACGTCCCCGTACATGTTGAAAATGAGGCAATGGCCTCTGCAATTTGTGAAAACTGGATTGGCTGCTGCCGTGACTTGCGTGACTTTGTCTGTATAAATATAGGTACGGGAATCGGTTCAGGAATATTTGCGGGCGGAAAGCTGTACAGAGGTGTTGGAGGCAGCGCCGGTGAAATAGGGCATATTGTAGTGAATGAAAATGGGCCGAAATGCGGATGCGGTAATTACGGATGCCTTGAAACTATGGCTTCCATTGCAAGCATCATGGAAAAGGTAAAAAAACTTCCGACATACGGCAATATGGATATTGATTTTGATGCCGTGGTAAAGGCTGCAAGAGACGGGGATGAGGAAGTGAAAAAAATACTGTCGGAATCGGCCAAATACCTTGGAATTGCCATTTCATACATTGTAAATGTATTAAACCCTTCAAAAATTGTTCTTGGCAGGGAATTTGTCAAATATGCAGAATTAGTGACTGACTATATAAAAAATATTGTAAAATGCAAGGCCTTAAAGCATCCGGAGTCCTGCCTGGAAATAGCGGTTTCAGAAATAGGTGAGGATTCTTCCGCTCTGGTCGCTTCAATTATACCTTTGAAGATTTTGTTCTGTAGATAGTATAATATTGACTGTTATTAAATACAAATATATGTAATTATATCCTGCTATATTTTTATGAAAGGAGTTATTATTATGAAAAAAATTATTTTTTTATTTGCTGTCTGTGTTTTTGTTTTTGCTATGGCGGCCTCCCTTGCATATGCAGAAGATGAAATTGTTGAAGTGCCGGATTTAAAGATTATCATTGACGGGAAATTTACCGAGCAAAGGGATGTACCCATAAGCGTAAACCAGAGGACGCTGCTCCCTGCCAGAGAGTTAGCCGTAAAGCTGGGAGTTCCGAATGATGATGAGCATATTATATGGAACAACAAGGAGAAGAGCGTAACCATAATCAAGGATTCAACTAAAATATATTTTAAACTGGGGGTTAAAACGGCGTACATAAATGATACCCCTGTTGAGCTTGATGCGGCTCCGGTGGGATATATCAACAGCAGGACATACATACCTTTCAGATTTTTGGCAGAGGCTTTAGGCAAAAAGGTTATATGGGATGGCAGTACAAAATCCATTTTTGTCTGTGATGCCGAGAACTATGAAAAAGTTAAGGAAATACTGGAGAAACACTATGAAGCCGTAAAATCCCTAAATAAATATTCAATAGATTTAAAAATCAAGACGGAAATGTATAATAAGTACATGTACGTTCCTGGAAATTTGAATATAATAACTGAATGTGATGCGGAATCAAAGAAGTATTATTATTTAATGACTGGCGAATTTTTGGAACAAAAATTGGTTAATGAATTCTATTGTGATGAAAACTATATGTATTCATATGTTCCTGGCATGGATATATGGGTTAAGCAGGGTATTGAAGAAGAAAGCTCTCAGGGAATAATTGAAAGCAGTAATATTTTAGATACGGACATGGAAAGTTATAATGATATATTATGCTCCGGGTTGAGAATTGTGGAAGCTGAAGAGGAAAACGGCCTGATCACTCTGGAGGGAAATGTCTACCCCGGAGGTCTTATTGAAAACTTAAGTAAAAGCTTGATGAACGGGATACCTGACGGAATTAAAGCAAACTATTTTTACTATAGGATAACAATTAACAAAAATACAAATCTCATTAATGAGATGAATATTAAATTAGAATATAGTTATCCGACATCAATTGGAGATATTAAATTGGAATCAGATGCGAAAATAGATTCAACTGCTAAATACGATTACAGTGAAGACCTGGTTATAGAAATACCTGAAGAAATTATTGAAAACGCCATTGATATAAACGAGACTGAAGAAGTAACCGTTGAAGGTGTTACAGTATGAAGTCGGGTAAATAATTTACCCGACTTTTTCTTATCTTACTGTGCGATAAAAATCATTTCTGTACTCCGTCGGGGTTTTTGACGCAAACTTTTTGAATACCTGTGTAAAATACCTGTAATTTTTAAATCCGACTTTTTCGGCAATTTCGTAAGACATAAGCGAAGTTGTTCTTAACAGTTCTTTTGCTTTCTCTATTCTAACCCTGTTAAGGTATTCGGTAATGGTAATGCCTTCCATTCGGCTGAATAAATTGCAAAGGTAATTGGCATTCCTTTCCACGTGATTTGCGATATCTTCAACGGTCAAATCTTTATAATAGTTTTTTTTCATATATTCTTTGCATTTTTCTATAATCCAGTTGCTTTTTGAAGCCTGGGTCAGTTTTAATATGTCTATTATATCATAGTAGAAAATCTCGACCTGCTTGATAAATTCATCAATGGTTTCGAATCTTTCAACATACTGGGTATATCCTAACTGAAGAATGTTTTTT
>JAMOAC010000071.1 GCA_023621975.1 Bacillota bacterium
GGACAGAAGGAACAAGTTCCTGGATAGGGTAAAGCAGTTAGAGAATCGCTATTTCTGGAGGGTGAATATATCCAACAGCTCGGCAAATACCGTCTTATTGAGGGATGAAAAGATTATAAATGCGTTAAAGAGCACAAGGGAAAAGATATTTACGATAGACATTTCCGAATATGTACTGAATATAGACAAGGATGTGATTTATGTACCACTTGATATAATCAAGACAATAAACCGGGACAGAAAGACCCTTGTCATAAAGACGGCTGAGGCCGAGTTTACCATAAGGCCGGATACCTTTGATATTGACAATAACGAGGAAATCAAGATTTTAAGCAGCAGGGCCGGAGTAAGCGATATCCTGATAAAGCTGACGGTTATTCGAAAGGACCAGGGGAGGAAAAGCTTGCCCGCCGGGACAAAGAAGGCATCGTCAGTTATAGATTTTGCCGTTGAGGTGCAGGGAATTAACCAGACAACCGAAGCCCTTGAGAAAAAAATACATGATAAGCTGTATGACGAAGAGGACGGTTTACTGTCCGAGAAGCTCAATACCCTGATCAATACTTATATAGGGGACAAGGGGAATAAAAAGGAAATTCTCAACCGATATGTGGATGAACTGGTAAAGCTTGTGGAACTTGAGCTTTCAAACTTTATTCATATAAATCTCGAAAGCATGAAACTGCCGGGAACCGTTGACGTTAAGGCTTTTGACATTCCGCTTTCGGTCAGGTTGTACCATTCCGGAGGTAAGGGCCTGAAAGTACCTTATGTATTGTACAGCGGCAAAAATGCATGGCAGAAAGTTGGCACCGATACGTCCGGAACCACAGGCACGCTTTTGTTTAACGTAACAGGGGCAGGTCAATATGTCGTGCTAATCGTGCAAAGCGGAGTTGAAGGCATACCTGACAGCCACTGGGCTAAAAAGGAAATTGAAAAGTTTACCTCGAAATACGATCTAAGTACGGTTTTTGAAGGTATTGAGTCATCATTTGCCCCTGAAAATATTGTTACGCGCAGGGAAATGGTGCTTCTTTATGAGCTTGTTTCCGGCAGAGGAAGCGGCGGTTCGGAAAACATAAGGCAGAAGCTGGAAATGACCGGGCTGGACGGTATATTCAACGCACGCAATGTTGCGGGTAATGTTACTAAGCAGGAAACGGCAGCGGTAATTGTGAAGCTGTATTCGGCAAAAGCCGGAGTCAACATTCAGAATCTGAAGCTCAACCGTACTTTGTATATAGCAGACGAAGACCTGATAGAGGACAGGTTCTATAAATCCGTTATGGTTGCGGTGGATAAAGGATTTATGGAGCTTGATGCAAACGGATATTTTAACCCTGGAAACTCATTAAACCGCGCACAGGTAATATCCATACTTGTAAGGCTCCTGGAAAATACGGGAGACTTGTGATTTGGGGGTTTGGCAAATGAGGCTGTTTAAGAGGATACTGAGTCTTACACTTGCTGTATTATTTATATCCGCTTACATATTTACCTGTTCATTTGAGGGCGCCTATGCTGCGGAATATGAGATTCAAAAGCCGCCGGAAAGGCTTCGTGTGGATTACGGGGACGGAAAGGGAATAGGTTATAACCAGTATGACGGATACTATGTTGATCTCGCATGGGACTATCCGTCCGGCTTTATTGTGCCAGGTTCGATTAATACGTATTTGAATATTTACAGGCAGGAAGTGCCAAAGCAGTATCAGCAGTCAACAGGGCGCAGGCTTGCAGAGGGAGGAATACTTGTAGAAAGGCAAACTCCGTTGTCCCCGACAGGTTACAGGGTTAAAGGATTGAAATCAGGAACTGTATATTATATGGATGTCACAGCCTATTACAGGTATTATGAGAATGAAGAGACAAGAAGCAGTATTGAGTCCAACGCATCCAACAGGGTAAAGGTGATGACCGATATTGACATAAAGGCGTATTCAGAAGGTATAAACAAGATAAGGATAGAATGGGATGACGTTTGGAACAGCAACGGGCGTATAGGCTACAGGCTTTATGTTTCGGACAGTAACAGCTTTAACAATACCGCTCCCATATATATAGACTCTGCCAATATAGGTCCTGGAAAGCCCGTTCAGGTAAACGAAGAAGAAGGAAAGCTTGTATATACCCATTCCGTAAGCGAGCCGGGAAGGGTTTACTATGTAAAGGTAGTGCCGGTTATAAATGACGAGGAACTGAAGGACTACCCGCAGGAAAGTCCTACAGTTGCCGTAAGCAGTTTCATTCTTGTCAGGACGGATAAAGTTTCTTCCTCCGCTGACGGCACCATATGGAGGCTGAACTGGACTCCCGTGTATGCCGGGCTCAGCGACAGAATTGATGTGAAATACGAAATATACAGGGGAGACACCCGCAGTAATGAGCTGCCAACACGTATCCAGACTGTGAGCAATACAAGCATGTTTGTTGTGCTTGAGCCGGGTGAAGAGTCATATATATATTTCATAATAAGAGCCGTTGTTACAAGAAAAGATAACGGGCAACCTTTCTATCCGGGCATAGAAATCACCTCGGACAGAATTATGGTAAAAGACCATGAAGTGGGTGCATTTCCGCCCATGCCCGAGCTTGTTGCACAGCTGGCCGGAGAAGTCAGTGAGGTCAAGCCTGAAAGCGCGGTTGTGCTGTGGAAGGCGCCGTTAAAAGTTACGGGCGAAGTGGATTATGATGTAACTTATAATGTATGGCTGGTAGATGACCCTAATATTCTGGATGATGAAATAAGATTAGGTGAGCCGGTATCCTGGGATTTTGTAAACGGGTCCGGTTCTGTATCCGCAGGCGAGCTGACCTTTAATTTCAGCACCGTAAGAAGCGGCTCAAAGGTATTGGGCTGCAAGTTGGAAATTGAAGGGCTCGAACAAAATTCTACATATTATCTTAGGATTATAGCAAAGAAAAGCTTTTTGGAATATGTAAATGATGAGCCCGCGTATGTTGAATATCCGTCGCAGCCTGCACTGAAAGTAATTGTAACTCCGCCAAAAGGGAGCATAGACAGGCCTGTGACCCCTCCAAAGCCTCCTTTGAGGCTTAAAAGGACACCGGATGGGAACTTTGCGGTAACCGACACGACTGCGGTTATCCAGATAGAAAAGAGATGGTATGAAAAATATAATGTTGAAACAAACAAGTGGGACTATCTTAATACGAGGAAGGAAAGCAGAACCGACCCCGACCCGGAATATCCCATTTCCACGGAAGAAGAGCTGGAAGAACACAAAAATGAATATCGCAGGATGGAGTATGATGATGGCGTAACAATAGATGTATATTATGTAAAGTATGAAGAGGACATGGACTATAGCAAGCTCTATGACGATTCCGTGTATAAGGCTGTGAAAATTTCAGGATTTCCTGTTGTTACAAATGACGAGTTTGAAGATCCTGAGCTGAACTATCCGGACAAAAAGGAAAAAAGGAACGTTGATATCAAGGTTGAGGGGCTTGAGCCCAATACCACCTATGTCATGTGGGTAAAGGCCGTAAGGCAGGATGCAAATCCACCGGAATCGGATCCTTCAGACCCGATAATAGTCACAACCAATGCGGTTGAAGTTCATCCCATCGAGA
Source organism: Bacillota bacterium (assembly GCA_023621975.1). The sequence continues at coordinate 3,601 of JAMOAC010000071.1, forward strand.
CACCTACAGTGCCCTCTTTGAGCGTAAATAATGTAGGGGACACGTATGTTGACCTTGTGTGGGACTATAACTACAATTACAACTATTATATTAAGTACGGAACGGTGGAAGACATAAGCCGGGCTTCAGAAGATATAAAGGTTGATTTGCAGGGTAAAAACTACTACAGGGTTGAAGGACTGGAAAAGAATACAGTATATTATTTCTGGATAAGGGCGGAATACGTAAGCCCTGAAGGCGAAGTGAGGTCATCGGATTACAGCGATCCCTGTTCTGCAAGGACGCTTCCTGACATTCCTCCCGCCAGGCCCCAGGGTTTTGGAATAAAGACGGCACCCGATGCAGTGACCAAGAACAGCATAACATACGAATGGATACAGGAAGAAGGCCTGGAATATATTCTGGAAATCGCGGACAATCCGAATTATAACAATTCAAGGGAAATAAACACCGGACAGGTGTCGGAATATACAGTTGGCAACCTTGTATCAAACATGCGGTACTATGCAAGGCTTTATGCATATGATCCCGCAAAAGGGCTCAGATCCGAGCCAACGGACACCGTTTCGGTGAGAACGAGAAGAAGCACGGACGATTATGATTCCGACGAGGATGTGGAAGATGTAATCTCAGGGGACTTTGTTGTGAAGGATCCCGTTATAATAGACGGAACATGGCACATAAAAATTATAGGCATAAATGCGGACAGGTTTATTGAACATATCCGCAATGACAACAGGATCGACTACAGGATTAACCTTACCAATCTGCCTGACAAGGTGGAAAGGGTCAGGTTAACCATATCCTCAAAGGTGTTCCATGCAATGACAAAGCTTGGCGAGAACCTCAACATTTCAATACCGGACAGGCAGTTTATAATAAGGCCGGGTACTTTTGACGTGGAAAGGATAAGAAGGGAAATAGGAGGAACAGGAGATTATAATATCGAAATAACTATTGAACTTGAGAGTGACAGGAAAGTTGATAAAAATATTAATCCCAAGACGGTTGTTACCGGATTGCGTATAGCCGCGATAGCCGGCGGCAACAAGACAGCCGTGGATTCCCTGGACAAGCCGTTAAAGGTACTGTATGCCTACACGGGGAAAAACTGGTACAATTACGGTGTCACATCTGCATACCTGTACAGCGAAAATGCAGGATACTGGAAGATGATTGAATTGAGCAGCCTGTACAATGCCGATACAGACGAGAGGTATGTGGTGTTTGAAATAGTTAATACAGGTGATTTTGTAATTGCAGAGCATAAGGGCGATTACTTTGATGACATCAAAAATCACTGGGCACGGAACTCCATCAACAACGTGGCATCGGTATATTCATTAAAGAGTGTGCCGGGCAGAAACTTTGACCCTGACAGCTTTATTACCGTAGGCGACGCCGTTAAATTCATGCTGGATATTCTTGATTATGACTACGGAAATAACTATATGGCGCTGGCTGAAAAATCGGGTATAATAATCTCTGCAGGTTCGGCAAAACCTGGTTCGGTTTGCATCAGGGAGCAGCTTGTAGCCATGGTGGTCAGGGTTTATGAGATAAAGACGGGCAGCATGGCAAAGGCATCTTCCGGGGCTGAAATATTCAAGGACATGAATGAGGTCAGTTCCGCACTAAAGCAGAGGATCAGGTTTGCGGCAGAGAACGGAATTATAACAAGCAGGTACAGTAACACCTTCGGCCCGAAGGATCCTGTTCAGAGAGGCGAAGCCATGGTATTGATAGAAAAGCTGCTCGTTTACCTGGGTGAACTATAACGAGTAATTTGTAAGAATTATTCGATAAGAATTATTCAAGAATTATTTATGGTGAGAATAATTAATTATTGATAAAAATTAAATTATTGATGAAAATTATTGGCTGGAATCATGGATGAGAATTGAATTATTGATGAGAATTATTAGCAAGAACTATTGATGAGAATCATTAGAGAGAATTATTGGTGATGATATGGCTAATTTGAAAAAAACCATCGCATGTTTACTTATATTTTTTGCCATTTCAGTATTTTGTGGCAATACCGTATATGCCCACGGGCCGGTATACGAAATTGAGCCCCTGGATGAAGGAAAAGTAAGAATTACCCTCAAGTGGAGCGGAGATGAAGATAAGGGTATTGCCATCAGGTTTTTTAATTTAAGCAAGGGGAAAACATTGAATATAGGATATAGCGTTAAAGAGGGCGGTTCAAACAAAACATATCTGGACTTTGACCTTTCCGGGGCAATACCGCCCCTGAGGATTTTGCTTGTCAATGCCGATGACCCGGAGTGGCGGCCTTTTTCCGACATAAAGGGTATTGAACAGGAGGAGTATATATGGCACCTGCACGACGCTGGAATAGTAAACGGAAAGCCGGGCGGAATATTTGATCCCGACAGCACCGTTACCAGAGCTGAGTTTACATCCATGATTGTAAGGGCGCTTGGCTTAAAAAATACCGGGGCGGATTTGCCAAAATTTTCGGATATCGGGAACTCATGGGCTAAAAATGATATAATCATAGCGGCTCAGCACGGTATTGTTGCAGGTTACGGTGACGGCAGGTTCGGACCTGACAATTCAATAAACGTGGCAGAAGTATGCTCCATACTTTATAAGTCGTTTTCCTTCAAAACGACAGGGTATGGGAGATATATAAATTCAAAAGCCGGTAAATGGTATACCAAATATGTTGAAAAAATGTTTGATGCGGGCATTTTAAGGACCGATGACGGTATATGTAAGGGTTTTGACGAGTTAAAACCCATAAGCAGGGCGGATTGTGCCATGATGTTAAGCAGGGCGCTGTCTACATATTAACATAAAATGCTAATGCATTTAAAATTAAGGATTTAAGCCAAGTTCAGAGCATTGCGCAAAAAAATTTCATGTATATCCCCCGGACAAAGGGGCAATAATTTTACTAAAAAGTCCGAGAAAAAGGGGAATATACATGAGAAAATCCTATTATGCGGTGCTTTTAATTTTTTTATTAGCTATATTATTTTCAATTTACTTTATAAAAATTCAAGAAAATATTGAATCGCCGGAAAGCACACTGGTTAGATGTTTCAACAATTCCGGAGCAAAAGTGGTAAGTTCCGAAATGTATTTTTGGGGCAAGGTGGAAGATGAAAAATATAACGATTTTAATGAGCTGATAAAGCTTTCAAGGGATATCATGAATGAAATAAAGGGTGAATCCCGGGAAGAGGTACTGGAAAAAACCGTGACCAACGATTACATAAAAGAAATAGAGCTTAGTACTTCCATAGGCGATACGGCAATCAGCGTGGTTTCGCAAATCAGGAATGACAGCGACGATAAAACTGAAAGGTTTATTTCAGTAAGGTTTTTTAAGGAACTTTCCGTTAATGATATGGATATAACCAGGAAAAAAGTCATTACGGTTTTGAACAAATATGGTATTGATGCCCAGGTGAATTCCTGCATAACAGGCAGCTTTGAAGGAAAGCTGACGGATAAGCAGATGAATGATGTGTCAAAGGCCATCTTCAAAGGAGCGGAAGCAAGAAAAGTAGAAGGAATAAGGGAAAGAAACCTTATAAGCGTTTCTGCATACTCGCCCATTATAAATGATTATATAAAGGTTGATGATAACAAGGTAAACCTTAACCTTGCCATCAGGTACAATGCCATTGAAGACAGAACGTACATATGGCTGGCTACACCGGTTATTTCAACAGAATATTAAAAAGGGCATATTGAAAAGAGCCGGATAGAAAATAATATCACATGAAAGGGGGATTTTGAGAGAGGTTACCATACGGGGTTTTACAATATAGGATTACAAAAGATAAAAACGAACACAGCCGGCATTCAAAAGGTTGTTATGTACAGAGAGGGAGATTACAATTGGCAAAATTTATTATAAATAAAAGCAAGCCTTTGAAAGGGAAAGTAAGGGTCAGTGGAGCTAAAAATTCGGTTTTACCTGTAATAGCAGCAGCGCTGCTGGCAGACGGCCAGAGCGTTATAGAAGAAATTCCATATTTAAATGATGTCAAAATAATGTGTGAACTGCTCAG
>JAMOAC010000285.1 GCA_023621975.1 Bacillota bacterium
TATATGCGCAAAATAGATGCCCTTACAGGAAAACTGATTTGGGAAAAGCCTGTAAAATGTACTTATTCGACTACTAACGGAGGTGCACTCGCCTCCCCTGTTATCGGCAAACACGATATAAATGACCTTGTTATTTTTAACATAGCCAAAGCAGGAAAAGGCAAAAATACAGGTGTATTGTATGCCCTGGATAAAAATACAGGTAAAGAAGCCTGGACTGTTGACCTGGATTATTACAGCTGGAGCTCTCCTGTAGCTGTGTATACAAAGGGAGGAAAATCGTACCTGATAGTATGCGATTCAGGAGGTTACATGAGGCTCCTTGAAGGAACTACAGGCAAAGAACTCCACAAAATTCCGGTCAGGGCAAACATTGAAGGCTCTCCTGCTGTTTATGAAAACATGATTGTTGTTGGAACGAGAGGGCAGGAAATTTTGGGTATAAAAATAAAGTGAGATCCTTTTCACTTAACATTTTCAAATGTAAATCTGCATCTGTCAGCCCTGTATTTGCATACAACGTATTCAACCGCCTGGCCGCTTTTTGAAAACAGAAGATTCTCTATTTTGACAAGCACCTGCCCCTGCTGAATTTCAAGAAATTGAGCGTCATTTTGGTCGCAGTATGTTATTTCAAGAGAGCTTTTGGATTTAACGGGAAGCAAAGGATACTTTCCTTTAAATATCTCATGAGCAGGTTTCCTGTCATAAACATCTTCTATTATATTTGGAAACAGATTTAAAGGTATATATGATTTGTTAAGTGAAAGAACAACACCATTCTGACAATAAGTGTACAATATTTCAGCAAATAAATAGCTTTGGCTTGGAACAGAAGTCAAATTGAATATTTCTTTTAATCTTTCAAAATCTGATATCCTGATTTTATTTATTTTTATAATATTTTGTTCCCCGGGGTTTTCACTGTCAAGTATTGACCCTTTAAATCCTGTATAACAACTGACCTCAAGTTTTAGCTTCTGAGCGGAAACAAATGTCCCCTTCCCCTTTTTCTTATACAGGTAGCCACTATTTGTCAATTCATTGATGGCCTGGCGCACTGTAGGCCTGCTAATGTCATACATTTCGCAGAATTCCTGCTCGGAAGGAATTTTTGAATCCCTTTCGTATTCACCGCTTTCAATATTTTTGAGTATAATATATTTCAGTGGAGAGTAAATAGGTTCGTTGCTGTACTTGTTTATCAAAGTTAAACAAACCCCCTGATTTGGATAAATAGAATAAATTTTTTTGCAAAATTAATATAATATATTACCCCGAAAAACAGTGCAGAAAACGGTGCGAAAAACAAAACAAAAATCAGTACACAGCCGATGCAAAAATAATTTATAACAAGTACAAAAAACTACTGCGAGAAATAAATAAATAATAATTGCAATAACTGGTACGCCTCAAAAATATAAAGTGGTAAAGAATTAAAATTAAAAAAATAATGCAATAACTTGTAATGATGTGTATACATAATATATACCTTACAAATATTGCATTATTAATTGTATATCATAATACAGCAAAAATCAACAGAATATGAATATTAATTTGACATATTTTGTATTAAAATTTTACATTGATATTTTGTATTAATATTTTGTATCAATATTTTGTGTCAACAGTCTACACTCTTAACTCAACTTTTACATCGTCACTAACATCATTTTTCTCGATAACCGGCTTAACATAATTGTCTATAAATTCCTCAACCTGTTCTGCTGCTCTACCAATGTAATTTTCAGGATTGAGAAGATTCTTTATTTCGTCCAGTGTTAAACCGAACATGTCGTCTGCAGCTATTCTTTCCAAAAGATCATTTTTCCTTCCCTCTACCTTTACCTGCCTTCCTGCTTCCATAGAATGAACCCTTATCCTTTCATGCAGTTCCTGGCGGTCTCCTCCCCTCTTTACTGCTTCCATCAAAATATTTTCCGTTGCTATAAAAGGAAGCTCGTCCATCAAATGCTTTTCAATCACCTTTGGATATACAACCAGGCCGTCTGCCACGTTAATATAAATGTTTAGTATGGAGTCAACTGCAAGGAATCCTTCAGGAATGCTTATTCTCTTGTTTGCGGAATCATCAAGGGTTCTTTCAAGCCACTGTGTTGAAGCCGTAATTGCAGGATTAAGGGCATTTACAATTACATATCTTGCAAGAGAAGATATTCTCTCGCATCTCATGGGGTTTCTCTTATATGCCATTGCTGAAGATCCTATTTGCTTTTGTTCAAAAGGTTCCTCAATTTCTTTCATGCTCTGGAGAATTCGAATATCATTACTGAACTTGTACGCGCTCTGGGCTATACCGCTTAATACATTATATACCCTGCTGTCCAGTTTTCTTGTATAGGTTTGGCCTGATATGGGATATACGCTGTTAAATCCTAATTTTTGTGCTATAAGCAAGTCCAACTTTTTAACTTTTTCGCTGTCCCCCGCAAAGAGCTCCATAAAGCTTGCCTGTGTCCCCGTTGTACCCTTTGAACCAAGCAGCTTCATTGTTGATAACAAATATTCAAGGTCTTCAAGGTCAATTAAAAGGTCCTGAATCCACATGCATGCCCTCTTTCCTATCGTAACAGGTTGGGCCGGCTGCAGATGAGTGAACCCCAATGTCGGTACGTCTTTATATTTGAGGGCAAACCTGGACAACTTTGAAACAACGGTCAAAAGTTTTTTCTTGACCAAATTAAGGGCTTCAGTCATGAGAATAATATCCGTGTTATCGGTTACATAGCACGAAGTTGCACCAAGGTGTATTATCGGCTTTGCCTTTGGGCACTGTTCTCCGTAGGCATGGACATGAGCCATAACATCATGGCGTACTTCCCTTTCCTTTTTTTCAGCTACTTCGTAATTTATATCATCCTTAAACTTCTTCATCTCTTCAATTTGTTCATCGGTTATGTTAAGGCCCAGTTCTTTTTCAGCTTCTGCAAGTGCTATCCACAGTTTGCGCCAGGTGCGGAATCTTTTGTCCGGAGAAAAGATCTCCTGCATTTCCTTACTTGCATACCTGGAGTTAAATGGACTTTCATATGTGTTTCTCAACTTTATCTACCTCCATCAACCGTTTATAAAAAACTGCGGGGTTAATTTAACCCCGCCAATGCATTTACGAATATGAGATTGATAAAGAACATCCAATAATCGCATTGGATTTCCTTATACGCACAGCTAACTTTCACACCATTACCTATTATAAAACATGTTGCAAGCGCAAATCAAGAGGACCTTCTGCTCAATATTGTCCTTATGCTGACAAGCTGTACACAAATGCAAAGCAGCTCTATTGCCTGCTTGAGCTCACTTATTGGAGGATAGCTTGGTGCAATTCTTATATTTCTGTCCAGCGGATCCTTTCCGTATGGGAATGTTGCACCTGCATTGGTTAGTTTAACTCCTGCCTCGGCTGCCATGGATACTACAGCCTTTGCGCAACCTTCCATTGTGTTAAGGCTTATAAAATATCCGCCCCTGGGTTTATTCCACCAGGCTATACCTTTACCAGAAAGCTCTTTGTCAAGTATTTCAAGTACAGTTTCAAATTTGGGCCTTAATATCTCGGCATGTTTTTTCATGTGCTGTTCTATACCTTCTACACTTTTGAAAAATCTCACATGCCTCAGTTGGTTAATTTTATCCGGTCCTATTGTCTGGAAAGACATATGCTTCCTGATGAAATTAATGTTCTCCCTGCTTGAAGCACACATTGCAACACCGGCACCGGGGAAGCTTATCTTTGATGTTGAGGCAAATATAAACACCCTGTTGGGATTGCCCGCATTTTTGCATGCAGCCAATATGTCTTTCAATTCGTCGTGCTCATCGTAAAGATGGTGAACTGCATAAGCATTATCCCAGAAGATGCGGAAATCCGGGGCTTTTGTTTTCATGCCTGCAAGACGGTCAACCACACTGTCGGAATAGGTTATGCCGTCAGGGTTGCTGTATTTGGGTACACACCACATTCCTTTAATGTATTCATCATTTGCGACAAGTTCTTCTACCAAATCCATGTCAGGACCGTCGGATTTCATTGGTATGGTAATCATTTCAATACCCAGGCTCTCGCATATCGAAAAATGCCTGTCATATCCCGGGCTTGGGCACAAAAATTTTACTTCAGGCAATTTGCCCCAGGGTTTTTCACTGCCTGGAACACCCAGCACCATCGCACGGATTACCAGATCGTACATCATGTTAAGACTGGAATTGCCCCCGACTATTATTTCTTCCGTATCTACTCCGAGCATCCGGGCAAAGAGTTCCTTTGCTTCGGCAATTCCGTCGACTCCACCGTAATTGCGCGTATCTACATTATTTGAAGTTATGTAATCCTCACTGGATTTCAGCACATCGAATAATCCCATTGAAAGTTCCAGCTGTTCCGTACACGGTTTTCCTCTTGACATATCCAGTTTCAGATTTTTATTCTTAAAATCCTCATACCTTTTTAGTAAATCACTTTCAATTTCTTTCAGTTGACTGGTACTCATTTTTACAAATTCCTGCATTCTTTTAACCCCCATTTTACTTTCAAGTCATTTCCAAGGAGCATCAGCCACCGGGCATCAGAGACGGCTTTCAGATGTCACCGATACCTCTATGGTTCATGATTACGATACGACAACTTATTTTAATATGTGTATTATTTTAATATATGGGTATGGAATTTGCAAGCTGATTTATAGAAAATTTCACATTCTTTCTGTATGGCAGGGATTTAAAATTAAATACTGCAAGATTTGATTTGTTAAAATTCAAATTAAACAAACTTAATATGGATAATAGAAATAATTTTGTAAGCACATGTTAACAAATTTATTTTCAAGGGGGGTAATATTCGGCAATTAAGCGGAAATCCCATATTCATAGCACTACGTGCAAACTTCCGTATTTATAACGCTTGTCTAATTATAATACTTATTATAATACTTGCCTGATTACGCGCAGGAAATTTCCCCCTGCAATCTTTCTTACTGATTCCTGGGAATAATTAAGTTTCAGAAGTTCATTGACTATTAAAGGTATGTCCTGTATTCCCCTAATATCGGAGGGAGTTATTTCAATTCCGTCAAAATCAGTACCTATTCCCACATGGTCACAGCCTGCAAGAGAAGATATATACTCTATGTGTTTGATTACATCTTTCAGTGAGGCTTCTTCAGAGTTATTTAAGAAGCAGGGATAAAGATTTATTCCAATGACACCGCCGTTATCCCTTATTGCCAGGATTTGTTCATCGGTAAGATTACGCCGGTGGTTGCAAATTTTTTTCGCGTTGGAATGAGATGCAATTATAGGATCCCTTGTTGTCTCAATTACATCCCAGAACCCTTTCTCTGCAATATGAGAAACATCTATCAGCATGCCGAGAGAATTCATTTCCCTTACGACTTTTCTGCCGAATTCGGTAAGGCCTCCGCCCGTAATTTCGTCGGAAACGCCGTCTGCTATTTCATTCCTGTTGTTCCAGGTAAGGCAGATGCTTCTTACTCCTAACCTGTAAAGGCACCTTAATACGGATATGTCACCTTGCAGGGCTTCTCCGCCTTCAACGGAAATTATTGCAGCAATAAGATTATTCTTTACAGCGCGCCTTATATCGTTGTAATTACGACATATCATCATCATGTGCTTATTAAGATTTGCTTCTTCATATATCTTGTCTATTATCTGCAGAACCCTTTTTAGTGCATAAGCCTGACAGTATTGAGGACTTATGAATGCCGCAAAAAACTGTACCAAATGAATATTGCCCAATTTTTGAGCCCTTTGCAGGTCCAGATGGCATTGATTACTTAAAAGACCTGCCCCCTCTTCCATTATCTTTGTAATGGTGTCACAGTGCGCATCAACAAAAATCATATATTCTTCTCCCTTAAAATGCATTTTTTATTAAATTTATGTTTGATACAGGGGCCTTTATGTCTTTTGCAATAAAAATCTCTATGATGTCGAACCTTATATCAGCTTCAAAAAGGCTGTTTTGGCTTACGTATATCTGGGCAAGCTTTTTTATCCTGTTTTGTTTTGCCTTTGTAACGGCCTCGGCAGGAGTTCCGTATGATAAGCTGCTTCTCGTCTTAACTTCAATGAAACACAAATAGTTACCGTCATATGCAATTATATCGATTTCTCCCAGCCTGCCGTACCTGTAATTTGTTGCTATAATGTTGTAGCCGTTGCTTTTCAGGTATTCAATGGCCCTTTTCTCACCTGAGGTGCCGAAATCTTTTTTATTCAATTCCATTGGCTAAAACCTCTTTTGAGTATTTTTTATCCAGTATGTCCAGAAATACGAGTATCTCGGCAACTACATCATAAAGCTCCGGAGGTATTTCATCTCCGATATTGAGGGCGCTTAAGGCATGTGCAAGATTGGAATCCTTGTAAACAGGTACATTGCTTTCCTCTGCCTTTTCTATAATTTTCTCGGCAACCTCTCCTCTGCCTATCGCAACAATTTCAGGAGCATTGTTCTCGAATGGGGAATACTTAAGGGCTACAGCTTCTTTTATTTGCTTTCTGTTTTTCTTACTCAACTTCATCACCTAAACCCTTAAATCAAGCCTGCTTGTTGTGGTTTTGATATTTTTTTCAATCATTTCTTTATGCAGCTGCAGCAGGTTTCTTTCTTTTTCCCTTACTCTGCACTTCATGTCGATCAACTTGTAACCTTTGCTGATAAGGCTGTCATACAGCATTTTATAGTTTTCTTTAATAAAATCAGCAATTTCCTTACTTTCAGTGCTTATGTTAAGGCTGATATTTTTCCCTTTTACTCCAAGAAGTGTGTCAACACAACCAAGGCTGTTTGTTTTCAGTGAAATAAAAACTGTTATTTGATCCATACTGATTTTTTTCTTGCGGGATTTCTTTCTCAGTATATACAACTCACCAATTGTGCTGTTATTCCACATGTTTATGGGAATCTGCACATAAACGGTGTGTGAGTATAATTCGTTCATGAATTTTATATTTCCCTCAATGTCGTTTATAACTCTTGCTATTGTTTCTTTACCGGGAACGTTATGATATTCGTCGATCCTGGATTTAATGATATCAATCTTTGAAAGTATGTCACGATAAATACTTTTAACATTCAATTCCTCGGAAAGATTTTTTGAATCAAGGTTAACGCGTATTTGTCCGAAAATTCTCCGCACAGGATCTGTTAGTGCATTACCATGGTTATTGTCAATGGAATAATCCATTTCCTGCACATTTTTTTCCTTATTTGTCGAAAATTTTTTCAGGACGGAATATACTGAATCCAGTAACACTTCTTTTTCATTAACAGGAAGGTTTTTAAAACTTTCTACATTATTGAATAAATATGATTCAAGCAATGCCTTGAACTTTTCAGGAGAATAGCTGTCAATAAGGTCCGGCTCTGCCGCTGTATCAGTTTTAAAAGTGGTATTTTCCTCAATCAGCTTTTCCAGTATGCCCTGCAGACCATGTACCTTGTTTGAGTAATGGTTTGTACTGTTCAATGAATTAATGATATCACTATAATTCCTTAAGCCAATGCTTTTGAACAGTTCGTGCAGTCGGAAATCATTTTCCAATGACTTGTAAAAGGAAGTATTCCTGGTTTCTTCAATCAGGTCAGATAAA